>DAIDJC010000146.1 GCA_027451565.1 Limisphaerales bacterium
TATTCAGTTGGGCTGAATTGTATTGAGGATGGCGGAAAGTTTCCAACCCGCCCGAAAAATACGGAAGATTGGCAGATTCAAATTGGGAGCGTACGGATGTTGGGCTCCGATATTTTATGGCCGTTGCCGGCATGGACCCCTGAAGCGGGCGCCGTGCTCCAAAAATAAAAGCGTGCAAGGAATTGGGAAACAGGAACGCAAAGAACCGCAAATCGAATGCTACCGGGCGTCAATCGCCATGGCGCCAGACCAGAATCCAATTTGATCAGGCCTCGACCCTCACGGCTGGCACAAATATGAATTTTTTGCATTCCAAGCGTCCCTTGCTTGGTGGGCAAGGAACTATTTTGGAACCAACCAACCCTTTTGGGATGAATGACTGACTCCCAGCCATTCCTGCCCGATAGCGAACCCAAAAACCTCACATTAGGTTTGCCAGTGAGCTACGATGCATCACCAAAACTTTGAGCCTTTCTTTTGTTGGTGGGCACCGACCGCACCAGAAATCTGCAAAAGCGGCTGGCTGCTGGTTTTGCGGGCGATTTATGATTTGCCAATCCGGCGGAGGCAATCTCCATTCTTCATGGGTGTGCCGGTTCTCAGTTCAGGTGTCACTCGGATGCAACTTCCGGGCGCGGGGTCGCAGGCTGGGCTTTTATTTGCAGGGGTTCCGAATTCAAACCGTCCGCTCGCGCGGTCAGTTTGATCTGCCCGGGTTGTTTTGTGGATTGCACAATGACTTCTGCAAGCCCGTTAAAGGCGCTGCGCTGCCATTCAGCCGGCGGCGCTGTTCCTTCAAATTTCATACTGACGCCCTTGTTGATGCCTCCAGGACCCGACCAATTTGCCACGCTTACTGCGATGTTGTTTTGTCCCGGGTGCAATAGCGGTTTCACATCCAGGGTGATGGGAGTTTGCCAATTATGAGATGCACCAGCCTTTGTTCCATTGATGTAAATGGTGCCCTGGTCGTCAATCATTTGAAATGTGAGGGTGATGGCAGCCGCTTGCAGGTCTTCCGGTTTCAGTTTAAAATAGCCGCGAAATGCCGCTGATTCGCGGTTTTCCATCGGCCCCGATTCCGCATTCACATCCACTTTTTTCCAAGCGGAATCATCAAGTTTTTCAGCCATCTCGGGCAGGTTTTCCTGGTAGGCGTTGGGGATGATTGTCCAACGCCAGTCGTTTACGGCCTGAGTCCGGACAGGAGGCATGGTGAAATACTGGTCGGGTTCATGGCAACTTGGGTCGCCATTTCCCACGCCAATGATTTTGCCCGGTCCACTCAGGGTGAAATGGATTTTGTTTGACGCCGTGGGCACCACACGGCCTTTGGCATCCGTCACGGAAACTGCAATGACGGATACGTCCTCCCCGTCGGCGTTGATAGTCTGGCGGTCAGGGGTTAAAACCAAGGCGGAGGGATTTCCTGTGGTTTCGATTTTTGTTTCGGCAATCACATTTCCCTGGTCATCGTAACCCTTCGCGCCCAAGACTCCGGGCACATAGTTCACATTCCATTCGAGGTGTGAGTAGGGGGGCATGATTTTGCGGCCCAGGCTGCTTCCATTGAGAAATAGCTCCACCTGTTTGCAATTGGCGTACGCCCAGACATTGATGGGGGTTCCCTCCTTGCCAGCCCAATTCCAGTGAGGCAACAGGTGGACCATGGGTTTATCCAGCCAGACGGACTGATAATAAAAGTAATTGTCCTTGGGAAAACCACAGGTGTCCATCAGGCCAAAATGGGAATTCACGCAGGGCCAGCCATAGGGCGTGGGTTCTCCCCGGTAATCGAACCCGGTCCAGACAAAGCCGCCGCTCAACCACGGGCGCTTTGCAAAATAACTCCACCATGACTCAGCCGTGCTCGACCATTCCTGCGCCCCTTTGTCATAGGCGCTCACATAACCGCGCGCTGCATCATCCGCATAAATGCCGCGTGTGCTGACCGTGCTACCCTGTTCCGTGCCCACCTCCGGCTGGGCCGGATGTTCACGGTGATAATCGTCCATATCATTCCCGACATGATAATTCCAGCCGCGAACCTGGATTATCGAGTTGATATTTCCGGTGAAATCGTCGCCCACGGGTGCTGCATAGGTGACCGGGCGCGTGGGGTCAAGCTGATGCACATAATCCTGCATGGTCCTGGCCACACGCACGCCGGACGGAGTGTCCTGGACATTGAATTCCTCATTGGCAATGCTCCAGATGCAAACGCTGGGATGGTTTCGGTCCCGTTTGATTTGATCACGCAACCCATCGAGGTTTTGCGCATCGCTACCCAGCAGCCTGTTTTCATCCATGACAATCATCCCCAGGCGGTCGCAAGCCTCAAGCAGTTCAGGGGTTGGCGCATTATGAGAGGTGCGGATGGCGTTGCATCCCATCGCTTTCAATTTATTGACCCGGAAATATTGAAGCGCATCCGGGAGGGCGGCGCCCACGCCGGCGTGATCCTGGTGATTGCATGTGCCTTTTAGTTCGTATGGGAGACCGTTCAACAAAAAGCCCCTGTCTGAATCAAATGCCACGGTGCGGATGCCAAATGACGTTTTTTCCTCATCCACCACACGCCCTCCGACCTCAACGGTGGTGATGAGCGTGTAAAGCCGGGGAGATTCCGGCGACCAAAGAACCGGATCGGATATGCCCGTCTCCAAAGTCACATCGCGCTGCGCGTCACCTTTCAAAACTGCATTTTCCATGGCTTTGGCCACGATCTGGCCCTGGGTTGACACGATTTCGCATCGTACGGTCGCATCGGCGTTGTCGTTTGATTTGTTCAACAAACTTGCCTGAACCGTGATCCTGGCATGCTTGGAGGGCACGTTGTCCTTGAATTGGCTGCGGACAAAGATGCCATCCGGGGCGATTGCCAGCGGGCCTGTCATTTCCAGCCAGACATGCCGGTAAATGCCTGCGCCCTCGTAAAACCAACCCTCAAATTTTGAAGCATCCACCCTGACACTAATGATGTTTTTACCGCCATAATTTGCCACGTCCGTTATGTCGTAGCGAAAACTGCCATACCCGCTCTCGTGGTGTCCCACAATCCAACCATTCACAAAAACGGTGCAATCACGAAAAACACCGTCAAATTCCAGCCAAATTCGCTTTCCCGAGCAGGCTTGGTCGAGGTGGAATGACCTGCGATACCAAGCCACGCTGTTTCGAGGAAAACCTGGCCCGACGACATGGAATCCATGTGAGCCATCCGCGTCGGGGCTAAAGGGCAATTCCACCGCCCAATCGTGCGGCAGGTTTACAATCCGCCAGTCCTTATCGCTGAAGGAAATGTCAGCCGGGCCTCCGCTGGCTCCGGCCTTGTCCAGGCGCAGGGCGCCAGCCCAATCATCACCCAGGTGAAATCTCCAGCCGGAATCCATGAGCAGCCTTTCCCTGTCACAGCCTGAATCCGTTTTCGAATCCTGAGCTGCCGATTTGAGCGAAACGGCCAAAGCCAGGGCAAGAGTTGTGTGGAAGAATAATTTTCCAAGGTTTGATTTCATGGTTTTTAAGGTAAAAAATTTATTGTTGAAGATCACGGTCCAGGGCTGCTCCGTCAAAAGGAACCACTATCACCTTGCTGCCGTGCGGTTCGCCGCCATGATCCTGTTCCTTGGGAATGTCTATGACGGCAAAGGTGAAATAAACCACATGCCCATTTTCCAAATAAACATTCGGGCGCTCGATTTTATCCCAATGGTTCACCGTGCCATCCGTGTAGCGCAAAAAATCCGAGGTTGGGTCGTAGGCGAGGCCGCGGTTGGTCCAGTTGGTAATGCCGTTGGGGGAAGTAAGGAGGAAAGCCTTGCGCTCGCTCCAGCAATTCACCGTGACGTGGTACAAACCGCCACTAAACCAGATCACCGGGTCCTCCAGGTTGTGCCTGGGCAGGCCTGGAATGCCCGCATAAATGCTGCCACCCTGGGGGTTGTATGGCCCCAAAATGCCGTTGGCACTGATCAATATCCTTCCGTCCCTGCCAATGATTTCAAAATTGCCGTCCGGGCGGATCATGATACTGACATTGGATGCACGCCATTTCGGTTCGCCGGCAACCTGGATGGCGCCAATATGCCTCCAGGGTCCATCCAGGGACTTGGAAGTAAAAACGTCTCCAGGTCGGGTCTCACTCACCACCACGGCAAAGCTGCCATCCGGCATGGTTAAGGCCGTGACATTGTGTCCTTTGCCACCCTGGTTGCCAGGCCACAGCAAACCCTCATCCTGGTAAGGCCCGGTCGGGTCCTTGCTCACCGCCTGAATGGCTTTTGATGTACCCCACCCATTGTGTCCCCTCCATTGTTCCCAGCGGCTGGCAAAAAGATGATACCGGCCATCAGGCCCCTTGATTATTTTACCATCCCAATAATACCACTGCTTCAAAGCGGGATCCTCAAGGCCATTCAAAGGATCGCGCGGGAGAACCGCCGCAGCTCCCCATGCATTCGTGGTCAACTGGCCGTGCATGGGCATGGGCAGGAAATAATCAATCATCGTTTTCCCGTGGCTGGGAAAGGAAAAGTGAGCGGCGGCAAGGGCCAGGGCAACGAATTTTTTCATGGCAATTTACAATTACACTTGGTTTGGTTCATCAAATGCCTGGAGTCAGATTTTCATTGGATTGGTTCCAAAGGGTTGATTCCACTGATAACGGTTTTCCTTGGCGCCCAAAACCCATTTTTCCGGCGCGGTGGAATACAGCCAATCCAAGGGCTGGACACCCCCAGGCGCTCCTCCAGACAGGGCAGTCTGCATCGCGTTGCGGAAAGCGGCTTTTTGAGCGGGTTGAATGAATCGCGGGTCCACGGAAATAAAAAGCGCCCCGCCGCTGTGCGCCACCAGGTCCAGCCATTGCCGGTCCAGTTCCCATGGCGTTTGCGCCGTGTGGGCTGCGCAATCGGAATCGTTCAAGAAAAAAGTTCCCTGTTGCGGCAGGCGATAGGCGAGCGTGTTCACACCCATGCACCGGCTGCCATCCCTGTTTGATTGAAACATTTTTGCGGTGAATTACGGTTTTTAAAACCTATTTTTGCGTGGAAACGCCATTATACGTGCAGTGGTCCAAATCCAAATCCTGGACCCGGTCCAAATCCAGGGTTTGCCCATAAATTGGGTTTTTAGGGCTGTCCCAGACCACCTCGGTATTGCGCAGCGTCAAACCGTTCACGTCCCGCGCGAAAATGCCCGCAATGGCATTGGTATATATGCCGGTAAACGGTCCGTTGATGGAATCTGAGGCAACCATGGGCCTGTCATCATAGAAACCGCCGGGCACATCCGTGGATTTGCCCACCTCCATGCGCACGTTATCAAATTCGATGTCTTCCAGAGGCTGTTGTGAACTGCCCCGGAGATAAATCCCACTCTCGCCCTTGCACAGAAGGTTGCTGAAGCGAATCTGCCGCACATGACCCAGTTTGGTGCTCGGGTGTCTTTGCAGAAGGCTGACATGAATCGGCTCCCCGGCCCCCCACCATTTGCCAGGTTGCAACTCGGTTTCAATCGTCATGTCGGCAAAGAGAACATTTTCAATGTCACCCAAATCCCGGCTTTGGATGCACAATCCCCGGTTGCTTTGGACGATGACACAGGAATTGAAAACCACGTTGCGGATGCCCGGGGGCGCGTAGGCTTCATCCAGCTTCAACGCACAACTGCGCGATTTGATGGTGCAGCCGGTGACCGTGATATTTTCACAAACGCCATACGAGGCAAAATTTGGGGTGTTTTTAAGAACGATGCCATCGTCAGCCGTGTCTATGTGGCAGTTTGCCACGCGCACGTTTCGGCTGTGGTCAATGTCAATGCCGTCATTATTGGCCACGTTCCAGTCGTTGAGTATGCTGATGCCGTCAACAAGCAGGTCGTCGCAGCCCACCAGGTGCACGGTCCAACTGGGCGCATTGCGGATGGTGATGTCACGTATGTGAACCTGATGGCAGCCCACCAGGATAATCTGCATGGGACGTCCCGGTGTGAGTGATTTATCGGCGGCATCGCGGCCAAAAGGCCACCAAATGCCGCAGAAAGATTGCGGCCACCAGCCTGGTTTGTTGAGGTCGCCGCCTGCCTCCTCATCCGCCAACCGTTGCCAGACGGCATGATCGTTGCCATCCAAAATGCCATCACCGGAAACGGTTAGATTTGTGGCGTCCCTGGCAAAAAGCAAGGCTCCCGCAGCGCCATAATCCTGCCAGTGCGAACTCCCCCTCAGCACGGCGCCGCGCTCGAGATGAAAATCCACATCGCTGCGCAGTGTGATCGCACCGGTGAGAAACGTTTTGCCCCCGGGCAGAATCACCTCTCCCCCGCCCCTGGCTGCGCAATCATCCACAGCTTTTTGAATGGAGGCTGTGTCATTGTTCGTGCCGTCGCCCATCGCGCCGTAATCGAGCACGTTGATTGTGCCGATCCAGGGGGATGCATGAACAGCCCATGAAAACAGGGCAAGCAGCGGGGGTAGAAAACGCGTTAACTTCATGATGATGGCTCGTCGAGGATGGTGTTTGTGGATTGGGCCAATTGGTCTCCCGCAAAAAAAACATGCGGCAATCTGCCCGTGGAACGTGAAAGGTCCGATCCTCCATAGTGGACACCGCATGCGCCGCGCCCCTCTGCCACGCCCGGAAAAGCTGTGGGTGCGGCGGTGGCTGGAGCTGCAAAAATCGGAGCCGAAAAAAGCGATGATGGATTCATGTATTCAGGCGGGAGACTATCTCGTTGATTGAGATGGCGATAACCGCCATGCGCACTCGTCGGTAAGCGGCCGGCCATCGCGGTCCGCTTCCGCTGTGATTTTGTTTTCACCGGGCGTTAATACCACATTTTTCCAGATGAACACACCATCCTTCACGCCGCTGATTTTCCCCTGGGATTTTCCGTTCACAAAAAGCCCGACCGTTTCGGCATTGGAATAAACTTTTATGTCCGTGACCGCGTTGGTTCGTTCGGTGAACCGGCGGCTGGTGATGTACAGAACCGGCTGGTCGGACCAGTTGGCTTTATAGAAAAAGAAGGCATCTTTTTTTGTCTTGCGATCCCGCGTAACGAGTCCCTTGTCATTCAGTCCAGGCTGCCCGCCTTCGTTCCGCGTGCTGACGGCAAAATCAAACATGCACCAGACAAAGGTGCCCCAGACATAAGGACGCGCTTTCAAGGCGGCCCAGGCCGCTTCATGCACCTCAGCCTGCCATTCCTCAGGATGCCACTGCCCGGCAGGCTTGGGATGTTTTGGGTCCTGTTCGTGCTGGGCGGGATTGGCGCCCGCGCCATACTCGCTCACACAAAAGCCTCCGTGCCGACTTGTGCCACGCAATTTGTCCAGGTCCGCCCCGTAGTCCTCCTTGTTGCCGCGATACCAGCCGGGATAAATGTTCCAGCCGAGGAGATCAGGAATCCGGTTCATTTGCGGACGCGCTTCCGTCATTGTCGCCTGAATGGTTGGGCGGGTTGGATCCTCACCGTGGGCCATGGCGGCCAAATCCTGCAGTTCGCCATGCGGGTCGTCGCTGCCTCCGCCGATTTCATTGGCAAGGCTCCAAACAAAAATCGAGGGGTGGTTGATGCTTTGCCTGATCAAATCCAGCAACTGGCTGCGCGAGGTGTTCTCAAATTCCGGCGTGTCGCGGACGATGTTGACCTGGGGTATTTCTGCCCACACCAAAATGCCGGCCTGGTCACAGAGTTTGTAAAAATAATCGCTGTGCTGGTAATGGGCGCACCGCACCACTGTTACACCGAGTTCCTTCATAAGGGCGATATCCTGATCCATGTCCGCCTCCGAGATGGCCCAGCCTTTGTTCATGTAATCCTGGTGCCGGTCCACCCCATGCAATGAATAAGGTTCGCCGTTCAGGAAAAATCCCCGGTCCGGGTCTATCGAAAAAAACCGCAAGCCCATCGGTTGTTCCACCCGGTCCATCATCGTGCCATCATCCGTTTGCAATTCCATGACGGCGTGGTAAAGATACGGGTCCTTTCGCCCGTTCCACAGGTGCGGGTGGGGCAGGACAAGGTGAAAATAATACGGCGCGGTGTCCGAACGCGCGAGCGTGAGAGACTGACTGCTGATTAATGCGGATTTGCCATCCGCGCCCACAATGCTGGCGACCAGCTTGAGCGGCACCTTGTCCTTGGTGCCGTTGGAAACCTGCGCCGTCACATCAAGGACTGCCTGAGTTGTGGAAACACTCGTTTGCAGCCAAGCCACGCCCGGCGATCCGTGATCGGTGAGGGCAATGTTTTCGTCATCGGTTACAATCAGATGC
>DAIDJC010000147.1 GCA_027451565.1 Limisphaerales bacterium
TAAATTTACGATTTATGCGTTCCTCTTTTGACTTTCAAATCCGTCCTGCGACTTAATCCGCCGTGGCCAGTGTCGTCTTGGGACCTCCCACCCTCCGCCATCGGTATTCAAGCCGCCCCGGTTTTCCATCAGCAATATGCGCTGGCCCGTGGGGCTGACCAACGTGAAGGTCATGTCTGAAATTTGCGGGGATTTCACCACCAACCCCACGCTGGCCGACTCCACCAACTGAGTGGCGGTCACCGAAATGGGCGGACTAATCGTGACCACATCCGACGGCAGCGGCGTGGGACCGGAGGAGGTGTAGTTGAAGGTATCGTTGATGGACGTATCTATGCCCAGCGAGGCCGCGATATAAACGTTGGCCGGGCTGGAGCCGGGGTTATAGATGCTGATGAAATAATTACCGATGTCCAAGGGGGGTCCGATGGAAATGGAATTGCCGGGATTACCGCCAGAAAACACGGTGTTGGTCAGGCCGACGGCAAAATCATAAACACTGGCCGTCGGCGCCGAGCCGAATTTTTCATACATTTGCAGCGGCGGACTAACCAACGGCGGCAGGTTGGTGGCGAAAAAGGTGAGGTTGGTGAAACCCGGTGGAACGGACACATAATCTGAAAACCATCCCCCGGCTGGAATGGCCACGACGATTCCCGGAAAGAGGAGATTCAGGTGTGGCTGAATGAGAAGCGAAAGCTGGCTCACCTGGCCTGTGGCGCCCTGAGAATCGTCTGTCTCATTCAAAATCCATACGCCAACCGCAGACTTGCCCTGGAATTGCAGCAGGCCGCCGGGGCCATCCGCATTCCTGGAGCCGGGACTGGGGGTGGGGCTGTCATCATAGACCAGCGGTGTGATTGTGTTGTACGTGTTACCCAGTCCGTCGTGGTTGTTCAGGATGGCGGTGGAACCGCTGAAGCTCAGCGCGCCGATCAAATCCCCGAAATTCTGGTGCTGGTTCAGGTTGGTGACCACGACATTTTGAATCGTCATCGGAGATGTGGCGATCGCAAAGACATTGGTGGTGCCCGGAACAGCGGGCGAGCCGTCGGGGACGTAGGCGGGAAGCAAAAGGCCGTTGACCAGCTCATCGCCATTGGGAAGCAACTGGCTGAACGGCGTGGAAGTGAAAATGGGAATGAAAGAATATTCCGAGGCCATTTGATCCTCGGAAATCACCCCCACGTAATAAACCTCGCCGGGATGGGAATTGGTGAAGACCACGGCTTCAGTGCCGCCCCGGGTCAGGGACACGCCGCTGTTGTTCACCCCCGCAAGGCAGTTGGACAGCGTGACAGGACTCAGGTTGGTGAGACCGGGATCGGTTGTCACGTAAAGGTCAATGTCCGCCTGGGGCCGCGTGGCGTTGGCGGGATTCGCCTCCTCGTACACACCCATGCGGGGAATGGAAAGATCATAGGCGTTGAAAGTGATGAACCCCGCGTTGGTCACATCAAAGGATTGTCCATTGGAATCAAGCGCATTGTTGGTGACCACGTAGAAATGCCACTGGTTGGTCATTCCCAAAGTCAGGTCGCCATTGGCGCCCCAAATGGTGTTGGGCCCCAAGCCCACCTGGTTTGTGCCCTGAAACGGCGTGTTGGCGCCCACAAACTGGTTGAACAGGGCCTGGTTGGTGGTTCCCACATAGGTCACATCCTGGTCCGCAGTCAGGTTGCTCGCAATCCCCTGGTCGGTCACCGACGAAATGGCATCCGGCGCCTCGCCCTCCCCCACCGAGACCACCAGCGCAAAATCCTGCACCACGTCGTTGGTCTGCTCGGTCACCGCATTCACGTTCACATCCCGTCCGAGCACCGTCACCGAGTAATGCCCGCCCAAAACCGGGGGAATGATGATGTTTTCCACATTGTTAACCGTGTCAATGTTGGGCGCCGCATTGGTGGGGGTCGGCAGGTTGTATCCTGCATTGCCATTGATGTCATTGCCAATAAACACGTCGCCCGTGTCGAGATTGGTGATGATCAATTCCAATCCATTGACCAGCTTGACGGCGGCGGATGGATCACCCGGCGGATCCGTCCAAACCAGCGTGGCTTGCAACTGGTAGGATTGCGGGGAATCCGCGGCATTGGTGTTGATGGTGACCAGGTAAGTATGACTCTGCCCCGTGGCCAGCGCATTGGTGGGGCTTTGATTGACAAAAAACATCGGCGTGGTGGAAAACGATCCAATGCTGGTGAGGTTGCTGGTCGTCACGGGGAGCGCATACTGGATGTTGGGCAGACCCCAGCCCTCCGTGTTCAGATCATTGGTCACTGACAAGGAATAGCTGCCCAGGGAACGCGTGCCATTGATCAGCATGGCCTTGAGCAAGGCGGGGCTTGGAACAACCCCGAGGTCCGACTGCAAATACTGCTGCACCAGCGCCAGCATGCCGGAAACAGCGGGCGCAGCCATGCTGGTGCCGCTTTCATACCGGTACCAGGGCGCCAGGGTCTGGTTCAACTGCTCCAGCACCTGCTCCTCATTGCCTCCCGTGCTGTTGGTGGTGTCAATTGTAACCGTTAGATTGTAATTCACCGCCACGTTGGTTGTGTCGCCCACGGCAAAATCAAATCCATTGCCCGCAATGTTGGGAATCGTGAGATTACCGCCCCCCGGCGGAATCGCCAGGGTGTTGTTATAGGTGGTCATATCTATCAAACCAGGCGCGCCCACGGGATCCGGGTAGCCGGATTGCTGGGCATAAATCACCAGGCCGGGCGGAAACACAGTGGTGAACTGGTTCGACGTGATTTGAATCGTCACACTCACCGCGTTGGGCGGCACGGTCACGTTGTAGTACTGAAGAACATTTGTGGTAACCGTCTGGTCTGTATAGACGGTGGGGGTCTGGTTGGTGGGATTGTAATAGGCATTGGTATCCCATTGGGACGAACGGCAGGATACCACCCAGGAACCCGGCGCGACGACGTCCGGCTTGAAACGGCCGAATGGCCCCTCGGTGTTCACCCCCACATTGCCACGGGCGGAATAGTAGGCCACCTGGTTGCTGGAATCGGACTGGCCCTCCCAAAAAGGCCCTGAGTTGGTCTGCCCGTAAGCAACATCCGTGATGACGTTGGTCAGGTCGCGCAATTGTTCCAGGGCGCCCACGGTGATCACGTTTTTAGCCGTGCCCGGTGAGAGGATCGTGTCATCATTGCCGCCGGTGCCGTCGCTGGATCCACCGCCGTCGTTGCCTGCGGCAAACACGTATAACACGGGCTGCGAGCCGGGAACCAATGGCATGGCATCACGCGTGGCGGCGTCGTAACTGGCGGCGGCCAGGTCGTAGTTGTTGTCACCCGCATAGGCCCAACTGTTGTTGGAAATCAAGGCATTGGTCACGGCAGGCTGTTGTTGGAGATAAAAATCGGGAATGCCATTTCCATTGGCCTCGTCAACCCCGCCAACCACATACAATGAGGCAAGAGGCGCCTTGCCGCGAAAATCAGCATTGGTCACGGAACCTTGGGGTGGGGGGTTTACCGTGTGGGATTCCGACCCATTTCCGGCGATGATGCCAGCCACATGGGTGCCATGGCCGTTTGTATCCGTCAGGCTGATGGCGAAGTCGCCCGTCACGCGGTTGACGGAAAAATCCGGATGGGAGGCATCCACGCCTGAATCATTCATTTCCACCGTCACCCCCTGCCCGTCCAAGCCCAGCCAGTTGGCGTTGGTCACGGTGTCCGTGGAGATTCCCATGGTGACCCGTGCCAGGTCGTTGGCTCCCACCCGGGTGTGGCCCAGTTCAACAGCCTGCACCACCGGAAGTGAGGCCAGTTCTGCGAGCGTGCTGCGGGAGGATGCGAGCACTTTGACAATTTGTCCGCCAAAAGGCGAAGGTTCGGCAACACCCACGGGTTGAAAACCCGATTGCTCAAGGATGGAAACGGAATTGGCGCTGAAAAGACCCACTGTCAGCATCGTGGCCGGCGGAATGGGATCATTCTGCGCGGCCAAAGCCAGCAGTGTGGGCTGCAATTTGAAATACGGCTGGTAAGGGATGACAGACTGAACCAGCGGGCTGCCGGCCAGTTCGCCTGCGGCGGAGGCCGTGGCCTGGACCAGATAGGCATTATTGGGGATATAGGAAACGATGCGTCCGCCCACCTGTTGCAATGCCGCCCGGAATGCGGGCGTGATCACGCCCCTGGCTTGGACAATGTAAGCCCCCGGATCACCCTGCGCCTGCAACAGGGGCGGTATATTCAGAGCGCCAATGCTCGCGGTGGTGTCAATCAGGGCGTTTTGAAGCAGGATGGCATGGGGATTGTTCAACAATTGCCCCAGCTTTTTGGGCGTGTTGGAAAGCCGCCAGGCCAGTTGATTGGTGCCCTGCAGGAAGCCGGCATGCGAGGATTTTCCCGAAACGGTTTTGCGCCCGGACGCTGTGGAGGATAGCCGGGGTGAAACCACCGGTGAAGAGGGCTTGCTCGTCCCCCCATTCGTGGAATGGCTCCATTGCCACCCCAGCCAGGCGCCGGCCAAAACAATGGCAAGGCAGGTTAAAATCCAAAATGTACGTTTCATAACAATCACACTGATGACGCCAGCCGGGCATTAGCCCGGCAAATCCGGCGCCAAATGGGTTCACTTAATCATCATTCAGGCGGCAAAACATTGTAACTCTCCACATGGGAGACATAATTCGTGACCGGGAATCGCCCGGAAAGGTCCACGTGCTTTTGAATGGAGATCACGGCACGCACGGCGCTCTCGGCCACCACCTGGTAATTGGTCACCATTCCAAAATAAGTCCCACCAGCGGTCACCAAGCCATTCGGCGCCGGGCGCAGCGCCTGGCCATAGGCATAAATCACATACCGGGGCGTGGGTTCATCCCGCAACAACCCCATCATTTGCTGCGGCAGCCATTCATATTCCTGGTCATTAATGCCATAGGATTGCTCGATGTTCACCCCGCCTGCCTGGGGCTGGTTGTAACCCCAGTTGATGTAGGGGGATTGCTGGGTCAACGCCGGCGTGGCCAGGATGTCGCCGGCATGCTCAAAGGATCCCACCAAATGATCGGGTGGAAATGTGGAATCATTGAGGTTAAAACCGGACCGCTGAATATTGATGGCATCAACCAACCCGCCCAAAAACGAGGCCGCCCCGGCAATTCCCGCCGGCTCGATGAAGTTGTGGGAATAGTTGTTCACGGGAATGGGGTTGCCCACACCAATTGGATTGCGATACTCGTTCAGGTTGGTCAGCACCACCATGCCGCTCAAAAGGGCGGACCATGCCGCCAGATTGGTCTGGTTCACCGACAATGTGCCCAAGGCGGCGTTGGGGCTGGGCCGGGCGGTGAAGATGTCAAACAAAAGGCGGTCCTGAACCGGCGCGCTGTCAGCGGCATCATATTGATTCACATCCCCTGTCCACGCAGACCATGTGTTGGTTCCAACCGCGTTCCCAGCCAAAATATTGGTGGCTTTTAAATAGACAGTCTGCCAAGGGGTGCCGCGGTGAACCCGTCCGATCCAGCCCACGGTGGGATACAAATTGGTGGGAAAATCCCAATACTCCGGATTCCAGACCGCCGGGTCTTTATACGCGGCATTGAAGGGATTTTGAAAATTGTAAAACAGGCCACTTTGCAACGCCGTGGGGGCTGCGTAACCCCAAGGCTGGTAGCGGCCCTTGACAATGTCCTGACCAAACGGCGCAATCGGCATGGGGAATGATCCCGAGGCGCTTGACACCAAACCTCCAGCCGTGGAGCCCACTCCGTTCACTTGCTGCCAGAAACCGTTAGTCTCTGACAACCCCTGATGCCATACCGCTCCAGCACCCGCATTCAAATCACTGGCCAGGTAATGTACCAAGGGATCATTGACCTGGTACAGGTAGGGCACAAACACGTTACGCGTGGCCGTGTAGCCCGCTTGAACGACGTTGTTAGTAGCGTAAAAAGTCAATCCATCGAATGACATTTGGTGCGATGGCGTGAAAAAGGCGCTAAAATACGCAGTTCCAGCCTGAACGGAAGTCAGCGCCCCTGGGTAGCCTTCAGGTTGCCAAACTGCTCCCGGGGGAAGATTTTGCCCGTTCATGGAAATGGCAATCTGCTCTATATATCCATAGCTTGGGTTCAAGGGACTATTGCTGGCATTATTGGTGGACCAAAGGTAAAAACTGCCCGGCGGATCCGCGATTGCGGCTGATAGGTTGGTCGCATCCATGGGACCGCGCAACTGGACGTAATCAATCACATGACCCTCGTCCATGATGATGGCGCGCATCCAGTTGGTGGTCATTAATTCCATCGGCGGCAATAGATCGCAGGAATCATTGTTTGACTCCCACGGATCAAAACCATTCACGTCAACAAATTGGTGTGCAGCCGTTTTATAAACCGCAGTGTCATCAAAAAAGGAGCCCCAGTTGCTGAAGGTATTGGCCCAATTGGCTGTCACGAAGGAGTTGGCATTGGGCATCCCGCCAATGGTGTTGGCCCACCGGGACCCTGGCCAGGCTCCATTGGTGTTGAAACTGAAGGAGTCGGCGAACTTCTGCACCGGGTAACCGGGAGCATTGGACAAGCCCATCGAAACATAGTCGGCAAAATAAACGCTGAGTTTGCCTTGGGGCACATAATCGTTGGAATAAGAATTCCAAAAGGATGTGTTGAGATAATTTGAGATGGAGAGCTGGTACCAGTGGTTGGTGTAAAAGGTCTTTGAATTCAACGAATTTCTGCTCACCTGCAATTTCCTGGTCACTGAAACGGCATTCAGCATCGCCAACTGGTTGAAGGCGGGAAACCCTTTTTTGGCCCCAATGATCCAGGGCACGCCGTAAATATTTGCATTCATGATGGTGCTGTTCCCATAAAGCACACGCAATTTACCCGCATCCTGTGACACATCGTAAGGCGTGCTGAAATCATAGAGATCCCCAGAAAGGTCATTGTTGAGGCTGATTGGGAGCGGGAGCACCTGGGTATATCCCACAATGAAAATATTGGTGTCGCGGTCCACGCGAAACAGCGGACGAAACACGCTTGGAAATTCCTCATTGGTGGAGGCCTCGAACAAATTCGCGGCCAGTTGCAACAACCGGTTGACCGCCGGCGAATAAACAAACTGCCCGTTCACATAAACAGGAATGTTGGTGAGCGAAAGCGCCGGCACCGTGTTGGTCCAACCCAGAAACGGGCTGGTGGAAACATTGGTCAGACCAAATCCCGAGGGATCATTTGTGATCAATACCCCGTCCGGGTTTCGATAATAGTCCACGTAGGAGTAAAGCTGGCCATAGTAGGTGTTGGGCGGGTACAAGCCATAGAAGGTCTGCACGTATCCGTTGGGATTGGAGGCAAACCAATTGGTGCTGTAGTTCCGCAACAGGCGGTCTGCGGCATTGGTGAAAAAATCAAGTGGAGTCCAATATAACATATTTGTCTCCATGCCCGGCACCACCCTGCCATTCACAATGTTCCGAAAATTGAGGTTCATCTTTCCGTCATCCGGATCGGAATCCGTCCCCATTTGCGACATCATCCGGTAAAAGGTGTACCGGTCATAGGTGGACGGATTGACTACACCGTTTTGGGTGTTTGCGGCGATAAGCCGGTTCACAAACAGCGGAGAGGCAATGGCAGGGTTGTAAAGCTCGGATGGAAGGTCATAAAACCGGTTGGTGTTGTAGGAGCCTGCCCACCTGATGGATGGATTGTTGGCATATAAAAGAGGCAGCGTCTGGCGCAGCAGTGGTCCCGAGACATTGAGGTCAAAAGGCTCGTATTGCGCGCGCAGGCCGCCAAACGCCAACGCGCTGCCCAGTGGCAAAAGGGTGTTTAAATTGTATCCATAACGGTAACTCAACAGCGACAGCGCATCCTGAAATGCCGCGCCCGTGTTCGGCGATCCCAATGGCTCCAGGTAGTTGTAATCATTGCCCGAACCCGGCACATCCCATTGATTGGTGTTCAAGTCGGCCAGAAAGGCGGCCAGGTTGATTTCCCAGGAGCCTACTCCTTCATTGCGCAGGTATCCACTAGACCCTGACGGACTCACACCATTGTAAAGTGGTGTGCCTGCCGATTGATTATGAATCGCATTCAAATCCAGGCCGTTGCCGACCGGCACCGCCATGAAAGCGTAACGGGAGAGGAACAGGTTGTTGGCAGAATGAGTCTGATCCGGGCGTGTCAGAATGCCAACCCATTGGGGGTCGCCGGTGACCTGGGCTCCATAACCATTAGTGGCTCCGTTGAAAAGGATTTCGGGGACATTGTCGCCAATGGTT
>DAIDJC010000148.1 GCA_027451565.1 Limisphaerales bacterium
TTCAGGGTGGCGCGGTTTTCCAGGTGCAACTCAACGTTGCTTTGGAGGTGAATCGGGCCTGTCAAATAAACCCCGTCTGGAACCCTTACCCGTCCTCCGCCGGCCTGCGCGCAGGCGGCTATGGCATCCCGGATGGCCCCGGAGCAATCCACCTGGCCGCCGGGCTTGGCGCCGTAATCCCCGATGTCAAAAACACGGGCTGGAAAAGTTGGGGCATGGATTTCCGCAGCAAGCGCTTTTTCCTCCTGCCACGGCCCGGGTTCCTGGCCTCCCGGATCAGCCCAGGCACGGGCGGCAAACACGGCCACAGACATGCAACACGCGATTTTTTGGATTACACGGAACATTTCGCAATAACTCATAATGATTGATTCCACACCGAAAGTGCTTGAATGATGTGAGCGGGTGGCATGACAAAATGAACGCCGTCCTTTTGAACAACGTCCTTTTCACCCTTTCACATTTTGAAAAGCCTGCGATGCAAGACCGCCAGGTTCATTCCCGCTCCTGCGACCCCGTAAATGGAAAGCTCCGGAACGGCGGCAAAGTTGTCCGTGAATACTTGCGCCTGGGCGGCACCCATGGAAATGCCGCATGCAAGCAGTGAGGCAATAATGGGGAATTGGGTGAAACGAGGAGGGTTGTCGTACATATTGCTTGTGACTTTTGCAGGTTTGGCTGGCTGCCCCACAGACTAACACAATTTGATTGTTTGTCTGCAATCGGTTTTGCAAAAAGATTTGAAATTAGAGCACTTCGCATTTTGGTGTTTAATTCGGTTCATCCGCCACAATTCCCTTGATCCCAGCGTTCTTTGGAATAATGGCAGGCCCTGAATCCGCGTGAATGCTCGTTTCATTGAAATTCACGCCCATGGCATTTTCAATTTCCAACCCCGTCCGGGCGGAGAGGCGCACCTGTGTGAAATCCACATTGGAAATGCATCCCGATGGCAAGCCGGCCAGAATTCCCGCCCTTTTTGGGCTTGATGCCACAATATCCAAGAAATGAATATCGCGATAGGCGGGCGGATGGAGTCCATGCGCTTTTTTCATGGTTTGAGACGCCAAGGCTGCGTCACCAGAGGAATTATTCTGGTAAAAGCAGGTTAAAGTGATGGCAGGGTTGACGTTTTCCATGCGTATGTGGCGGTAAGTCACATTCTGCACCAATCCACCGCGATTGACGTCAGATTTGATCCGCAACCCGTTTTCGGTATCCTGAAAAGAACAGTGTTCCACCACCACATCGTTCACGCCACCCAGCGTTTCGCTGCCGATGGACATGCCATGTCCGTGCAAAAACCTGCATTGGGTCACCAGGAAATGAGCGCTGGAAAACGGAACTCCGGGAATCCGCCTTCCAGACTTGATGGCAATATCATCATCCCCCACATCAATCAAACAATTTGAAATGACCACATTCTGGCAATCTCCAGGATCAATGGCGTCTGTGTTGGCGGCATTTTGCGGAGCTCGGATGGTCACGCTCCTGATTTGGACATCCCTGCAACTCTCGGGAACAAGGTGGAATTTTGGGGAGTTTTCGAGTGTCACTCCTTCAACCGTCAAGTGATTCACGCGCGTGAAAGAGACCAGGTTGGGTCGCGGCAGAGTATAGCCGGGATGGATTCGCCGGGCCTGCTCGGCTGGAACCCACCATTTGGCGCCCGAACCATCAATCACGCCCCCGCCACATAAGGTCACATCCGTGAGGTCTGTTTCGTTGATGAAGGCCTTGAAGGGCCCCTTGCTTTTGCCCTCAATCACATCCTGCCATTCCACATCCTGGGGCAGGTAATCCCGTGGATCATCCGTGGCTTTTAACACAGCGTTTGATTCCAATTCGATAATCGTCCGGGAATAAACGCGCAAGGGTTGGGACAGGTAAATACCCGGCTGAAAAAGAACCCTGCCCCCATTTGTAGCGCAGGCATCCAGGGCGTTCTGAATGGCCATCGTGTCCAAGGTGGCCCCATTCCCGACCGCTCCAAATTTAACAACGTCAAAAACAGGAACAGATCCCATGCACAGCGGACAATTTGAACCGGGCCACAGGGTGGAGGCCAACAGCAATGTCAGGAGGAAATGTAAATTTGGGGTCTTCAATTGAATTGGGGTTGGAAAAGACAGCTTGGGAAATATTTTGCCTGATTCATGGCCAGAACCCCGCAGGCGGTCCTTGACGGAGAGAGACTGTAAAAAGGGGAGTGTGGCGACGCCACACTCCCCGTGCATTCAAGACCATTTCACAGGGGGCAGGAGATCAGGGATAGACCAGCCGGTAAAACTCATCCAAGTTGGTTTGGAGGATGGAAATGATGGCCGAATTGGTGCCCGTGCTTCCGGGAACAGTCATCCAATCACTGGCATTTTTGCTGATGCCATTGGCCAGGTTATTGGTTTGAACGAGAAGCCGATAACCCGTGTTTGAAAGCGGCCAGTTGAAGGTGATGGCACCAGCATGCACGCTGCCAGCCAGGGATGGACGTGTCTGGCTGGGCGCCTGATTAATGGTGACGGAATAGGAATGTTTGGTCACGCCGTCCTGCGCTGTCACCTCCACGGTCACCAAGTTAGGTATGCTGGGATTGGGATTCAAAGCCAGGGGGGCGCTTGCCACGCCTGAGGCCAGAAGATTGGTGGCACCGCCGTAGATCAACTGGTTTGTTGCCGTTAAATCAGAATCCACCACTGACACTGTCGGGGTGGCGCCATACACGGCAGACGCGGTATAAGCAAACTGGGTGGGACTAAAGGCAGGTGACAGCGCCCCTGCTGAACTCAGGACCAGCGAAGACAGGAACGAATTGGTGCTGGCCAGGGGCTGAAGTGACAGGACAGATATGGTCCCGTCCACAGCCAGTTTGTTGGTCCAGACCAAGCCTGGATCGCCACCCACGATTTTCATCCCTCCAGCATTGGCCACCGGCTGGCTGAACAGCGCAAAGGTGTCACCCACCTGCAAAGCCGGTCCCAGGTTGGTGAGAATGATGAAACCCGTTCCGCTACCGGTCAGCGTGCCGGCAACGGAAACCAAGCCGTTGCTGGGGGTTGCGGAGGTGTTCAGTTGAACGGAAACATTGCCGTTCAAGGTCAAATTGCCACTGACGGCGAGCGTTCCGATTGAGGAAGGGCCGCCCATGATGGCGCCACCCGCATTCACCACCACATTGCCGCCAACCGTGCCAGAGCCAGCGAGGACCCCGTTGGTGGCAACCGTGACAGAACTTGCGGAGGCCAGGGACCCATTGACCTGCAATGTCCCGTCGGAAACCGTTGTCGGGCCAGTGTAGGTTTCGGCATTGGCCATCACCAGGACATTGGAGCCGGTTTTGGTGAAACCGACACCCACGCCGCCGTCACTGATCACTCCGGAGAAAAGCGTTGGCCCATCCGCCTGAATGAAGCGGTTGGTGCCCGCGCCGCCACCGTCATTTCCGTTCAATGAGAATGGTCCGGAGAATGTCAACTGGTTCGTGCCAATCACAACCAAGGTCAGGTTGTTTGATCCCGAGGCATACTGGATGGGATTAGCCACGGACTGGGCGGCACCGGCTGCGAACATGGTGCCGCTGCCTCCGAGAGTGGTGGTGGAATCATTCTCTATGAGCAAGGGACCGGTGCCTAACGGTCCAGAGACGAGGTTTCCAGAATTGACAACCGAGCTGCTCCCCAATCCCAACTGGCCTGCTGCGGGCTGGGTAAAGCCGGTATAGGTGTTTTGACCATTCAGATAAGTAGTGCCCCCCTTTTGGATCAAGGAACCAGCTCCTGAAATAACCCCATTGTAACTCTGCACGCTTGAGGAGGACTGGTACGGAGCATAAAGGAAGGTGCTGTCGTTCAAATTAAGATTGGCATTGTAAACCATGTTGTTTGTATCGGAGCTGAAGACACGGATGCGGGAGTACCCCACACCACTGCCAATGATGCTGCTGTGGACGAGTGTCAGCGTTTTTCCGGGCGTGCCAGACAAACTGCCATTGAGCGCCAAGGCATAAGAATTATTGGTGGGATCCACGACCAGGGTGAAATCATCGGACACGACCAAGTCATTGGGCAAGGCCGCCAGAGAACTAGAGGCGGGAGTGATTTCCATCTGGCCGCCCGCGAGAGCAAAATTGATGGGGCCGGAGCCGAGGCCGGCCAGGTCACCCAACCTGAGATACGCCAATGCATTGCTAATGACCGTGCCGCCCGAATAGGTGTTGGCATTATTGACATTCAACAATCCGCTCCCACTGTAAATCAGGTTTCCAGGCCCGGCAAAACTGCCGGAACCGGTGAAGGTATAAAATGAACTGGAATGACTTACCGTGACCGAGGCTGCGCTCAAATAGGAGCCGTTCAAGGTGACCGTACCTCCTCCTCCCACGTCATTAAAAGTCACTGGATCGCCGAAATTGAAGTACAGCCCGGTGTCACCAGATGTGTCATTCCAACTGGGGCTGATGCCCAGGTCCCAAGCGCCGCTGCCCGAATAAATCAAGTTGGTGGAGGCGACAAAAGCCAGCGAGGCGGCTGTGGAATTGGTGGTGAATCCCCCTGCTCCCTTGACAGTGCAATAATAGCCATTGGCGCTGGAAAGCAAATCTGCGGGTCCGGCTGGCGAAACCACCAGCAGGCTGCTTCCCCCATCCGCGCTGTTAATCACAGACAAGTTGCCACCAAGCACGATATTCGTGCCATCCCTGCCCCATTGATAGGTCACATCAAAGCCGGAGGCCTGTATTTGAAAGGCGCAGGACCCACCGCTGGTCACGGTAACCGGGCTGGGTTCGGCAGTGATGGTTGGAGGGCCTGTGATGGCCGTGACAGATCCGGAAACGGAGATGGAAGAGACGTCAATCGTGTTGGCCGATGCGCTTGCGCGCCCGAAATACCCGAAAGCCATGCTGTCAAACCCGCCGGTGAGGTAGGTGCTGTTTGTTGCCACACCTCCAAATTCGTCCAGTGGAACACCTGAGGCGGTGTTGCCGGAATACGTAAGATTGGTGATGGCGAGGCTGTTTTGTCCATTGAGAGTGATGTACAGGACTTCCGTATAAACGCCACCCGGTGTCAGGGCCAGCGTGGATGTTGAGGTCGATCCCACGTTTGCTTCCTGGGTGTAGCTGTAAGAGGAGCTTCCTTGAGTAATCAGGTCCTGGTTGTTTCCGGTGGTTTCCGACTGGCTGGGCCGCGTCATGATGCGGGAAGCAGCGCCATTATAATTGACCTGGGCGGCATAACCTTCCCACTGCTGGGCACCTCCGCTAACTCCGGCGGTTTTTGACACGGCGGTGCCATTCATGCCTCCTGCAATGGGCATGGACTGGCCGCTGTTATACAAACCAATGCCCAACTGCCCGGCCTCGGTAAGAATGCCGGAGGTGTTTGTAAAAACGACGGTCAATTGGATATAGTCTCCCGCTTGCACCAAAGCCACCGCATTGGTGGCAAACAAAGCCTCAATTTCAAAATCACCCGATGTTGTCGGCCCAATGCCGAATTTGAGGTCGCCCGGGTTGAGCGACGGAGCGGGGTTCCAAGTTTTTCCAGAGATAAGTTGATAGGCGGTGCTCGTTGAGGTGGCCTTGGCTGGCGATGCGCTGTTCAGTGTGCTTCCCTGGGCAAAGTTATCACTGAAGAAGGTGGTTTGAGCTTTTAAGATTGGCGCACAGGCCAATGCGACCAGGGCGAGTGTTGCTTGTACGGTGAATCTGCATGATTTGGTTTTCATTGGTGGTGTTGGTTTACTATGGACGCGGTCGGTGGGGAGGCAAGCGTAAAAAGACCTGGGGGGCATGGTTTTAAACTTCGGTTTGGGATTCATTTATTGTTGAAAACCGTTTACAATAATGCGGAATGCATCTGAATCCTCGCCCGGACCCGCCCCACCCCCGGAATTTGGATTCCACAGGTTGGGGTCAAAGGGTTCATAAGATCCTTTTCTGCTGTTGGACTTGATGCTGGTGAAAGCCACATGGGTGTCCCCGTAAAGCACATTCAAGCCGGCAGGGTTGCCACTGTTTTTGTGCAGGATATTGGCATAGGAATCAATGGTGTCAGCCGTAATGCACTTGGTATTGTCCATGGCTGAAGTCTTAAGCAGGGACGGAACACTCAACGGCGACTGGGGCGGATCACTCGGATTGGGGCTGGAAAAAGTATAGTTTTGCCTGGTCAAGACAGGCAGGCTCAGGTTGCCATACGCGGTGGGAGTCATTGCCTCCTGTTTGGATTGGGGATAATAATTGTAACTACAACGCACATAAGGATTTCCAGAAGCTGTGTAGTTTGGCGGAATGGATGGCCATGCCCAACCCGGCTCATCGTAGGTGCCAAAGTAATAAATCCCGCTTTGAACTGCGGGGCAGTAAAACACCTTGCCATCCGGGATGAGTTTGTCAAAAAACAGCAGACCCAAGGCATAAGGGCCCTGGACAATCTTTCCGGTGGTGTAGCTTTGACCGATGCCGCTGAACCGGAGGCATTCGTGGGTTTCCCACGGGTTGCCCGTCCAACCCGAGGGCGGGAGGTAATCATTGTTATCGCCGGCGTAGAGCGTCAAACCCACTCCCACCTGTTTGAGATTATTTTCGCAAGAGATGCGAAAGGCCTTTTGCTTGGCGGCTGAAAGGGCGGGTAAAAGCATTGCGGCAAGGATGGCAATAATGGCGATAACCACCAAAAGCTCGATCAAAGTAAATCCATTGGGACAATCTGAGTGCAACATCCGACCTCTGGACCTGAAATTTACGCGCGCATGGTTTGTAATCAAATTCATAATGGTTGCTGGATTGAGAAGAGCATAACTCACTCCCGGGGTTTGCCTACTGCCGAGGTGTGCAAAATTATTTGAAAAAAGTGCACCCGCTCCTTCCCACTCTTGTCAAAGGCAATTCCACGGCCTATGATGTCGGCGTTTCACATGTCAAAACGTCAAAAGCGCGTCCTTCTGGCCCTGGGTTGGTACGATTATCACCTGCACCAGGGCATTGAGAAATATGCCCGTGAACAGGGTTGGCATCTGTACGCGGACCTGGCGCGTGAAAAGGTCATCCCCTGGGGCTGGCAGGGAGACGGTGTTCTGGCCTGGCTGGGAGCGGGAGATGACCTGGCGGAGTTTGTTCAATCCCTTAAAATTCCGACAGTGGATTTCAGCCATCGGCGTCCCCAGTTGCCCTTTCCGCGCGTCCTGGAGGATCATGCCCATGCCGCAAAGCTTGTTGCGGAGCATTTCCTCGCCCGGGGATTCAATCATTTTGTCTTTTACAGCGACATGGAAAACTGGTCTTACGAGGAGCGTGGCCAGGGGTTCATGGATGCCCTCAAGCGGGCGGGCAAAACCCTGGCGTGGCTGCGATGGCATGAATCTGGGATCATCACCTCCGGACGCAATGAATGGACCAAGAAGCGCAAATGGCTGGCGGCCCAAATGCGCCACGCCCCCAAACCCCTTGCCGTCTTTGCCGCCAATGACCAGCAGGCCTTGGATGTGCTGGAGTCCTGCGAAAGCGTGGGGTTGTCCGTTCCCGAGCAGGTGGCCATCATTGGCGCTGAAAACTACCTGCCTGCGCCCGATGCCATGCGCACCCCCATCTCCAGCGTGGACACAAACCTGGAAATGCTGGGATACAGAGGAGCCCAGTTGCTTAATGATTTAATGCACGGCCGCCCTGCCCCGGCCCAGCCGATACGGATTCCTGCCGCGGGCATCATAGCCCGGAAGAGCAGCGATATTCTGACCATCTCCCACCGCGGAGTGGCTCGCAGCCTGCGCTATATCTGGGAACACAGCCATGATCCCATTTGCGTGAAAGACCTGGTGGGGGTGGCGGGGATGTCGCGGCGTGGATTGCACATGGCATTTTGGGAACACCTCGGACGCACCCCGGGGCAGGAACTTCAACGGGTGCGGATTGACCGCGCCAAGCAGCTCCTGGCCGCGTCAAACCTCAAAATTGAAAGCATTGCCTCCCAATGTGGTTACCAGAGCGCCAACAGCTTTTGCATCGCATTCAAACGGGTAACAGGCATGTCCGCCAAACAATTCCGGGACCAATCCCCTGTTTTTGGACACCCCGGGACGGCACGCGGCAGGCAGGCCCGCAAAAACCGCCCTCCCACATCCGACACCGCCTCCCAAACCGCAAGCCCTTAACCCGAAAAGCGATATGGAAAGGGTCAAAATGCGGCAAGATGCTGGACAGGAAACTCTTTGGAAAAATCGAAACCATACCCGAAGCGGTCTGGGGCGCGTCTCAGTTTTTGGGAGA
>DAIDJC010000149.1 GCA_027451565.1 Limisphaerales bacterium
GGGAGATTATATTGGTGATGAGCTGGGCTGGCACGACCGTGCCCGGCGTGATTTTGACCACTGGACTGCGCGCCAGAATACCAATCCCATACCGGCCACACTGCCCGCGCCTGAGCCAGGCGCCAACCTCTCGCGCAATGAGACGGCCCTTCATTCCAATGGCGACATGTCCGGCACTCATTATGACATGAACCTGGTTTTCATGGATGCGCTCTTTCGGCATTTGCTTTGGACCGGGGATCTTGATTACGCCCGGAAAAAATGGCCGGCCATTGAACGGCACATGGCCTGGGAACGCCGCCTGTTCCGTCGGGAATACCCTGCGGCGGAGGGCGGCACGCTGCCTCTTTATGAGGGTTATTGCTGCATTTGGGCCAGTGATGACCTGGCTTACAACGGGGGTGGTGCAGCCCATTCCACCGCTTATAATTATTTCCAAAACATCATGGCAGCCAGGGTGGCCAGGCTGATTGGCAGGGACCCGGCGCCCTATGACCGGGAGGCGGACCTGATCCAGCGTGGCATGAGGGAAAACCTGTGGCTTCCGGACCGTGGCTGGTTCGCCGAGTGGCGGGATTACCTTGGCCTCAAAAAAGTCCATCCTGATTCAGCGGTGTGGACTTTTTATGAAATCATGGATTCCGGCCTGCCCACGACTCTTGAAGCGTGGCAAATGTCCAGGCAGGTGGATGGCCAGATTCCGCATTTTCCGTTGGAAGGACCTGGAATTCCTGCGGGTTGCACCACCCTTTCCACCACGGATTGGATGCCTTACACGTGGTCGCTTAATAACGTGGTGATGGCTGAAACCATGCACACGGCCCTGGGTTTCTGGCAGGCCAACCGCCCGGATGGAGCCTTTTCACTTTTCAAGGGGGCAATCCTGGATTCCATGTATTGCGGCTTGTGCCCCGGCAACCTGGGGGCCATGACGGCGTTTGACGCGCACCGGGGCGAGGCTCAACGCGATTTTGCCGATTCCATCGGCATCACTTCCAGAGCCTTGGTCGAGGGTCTTTTCGGTGTCAAACCTGATCTCCTCGCCGGCATCGTCACGGTTCATCCCGGTTTCCCGCAGGATTGGACCCGCGCAAGCCTGAGGCATCCTGATTTTGATTTCCAATTCCACCGGTCCGGTTTGCAGGATGCGTACGAGTTGGACCAGCGTTTCCCCAAAAAAATCCGTTGGAACCTGCAAATCCCCGCTGTGCGCGGGGAAATATCCAGTGTCCTGGTGAACGGCAGCCCCGTGCCATGGCGTCCGGTGGCCGATTCCGTGGGCCAGCCGTGGGTGGAGATTCTCACCGGATCGGCCGCCAGGCAGGTGATCGAGGTTCGATGGTCCGGCCAGCCAATCCCGTTATTTGAAAACAAAACACCGGCGCTTTCCACCAACAGGGTTTTTGACGCCGCCTTTGGATCCGCCCAAGTCCTGGCGGTTTCCGACCCGCAGCGGGCCTTGACGGGGTTGCTCCAAACCAGGCATGGCATTCAAGGCAAGGTTTCGGGCGCATCCGGCCAGCGCACCGTATTTGCCCGGTTAACACGAAATCAAATGAGTTGGTGGCAGCCCGTGACCCTGCAAATCAATGCGCCATCCACCTTTGCCGGGGCGGTGGACTGGTCGGCGCCCGTTGCAGGCTCCATGGATTGCGTGGACATGGGCGGGGTTTTTAACGATGCCCTGACCAATATCTTCCGCAACCAGTATCTCAGTCCCCGTTCCCCGTTTTGCTCACTGGCCAAGCCCAAGCAGGGCTATGGCAGTTGGTGCCATCCTGATGCCACTTTTGATGTGGATGATTCCGGCCTGCGCGCGCTGGCGGCGCATCAAAATGGCATGATTTACCTGCCGGACGGCGTTCCCCTGGCCACCCCGGGCCAGCCCGGGGCAAGAAATGTCGCCTTTGTCTCGCAGTGGAATAATTACCCGGCGTCCATCTGTGTGCCTTTGCATGGCAGCGCATCACGAGCCTTTTTATTGATGGCGGGATCCACCAGCGCCCTGCAAAGCCATTTTGAAAACGGAGCCATTACGGTGACCTATGACGATGGGTCCACGGCCCGGTTGTCCCTGCAAAACCCGGATAACTGGTGGCCCATTGACCAGGATTATTTCATTGATGACTTTGCCTTTGCCCGCCCGGGGCCTTTGCCTGTGCGTGTGGACCTGAAAACGGGATTGATCCGGGTTTTGAAAATGAAAACTTTCAAGGGCAGCGGGGATTTGGTTCCAGGCGGGGCGGCCACGGTGCTCGCCATGGACCTGGATTCCCATAAAATGCTCAAGACCCTCGAACTGAAGGCGATGGCCAATGAAATCGTCCTGGGCTTGATGAGCGTGACCTTGCAAAGGCCCTGACCAGCCCGGACCGTTGCAGACTTGGGGGACCGGCCGCCCGCCGGTGCTTTTTCGCCCGGCTTATCCTGCCTTCCCGGTGCGCGCCCAATCTTCCTGGAAAACGCGCCAGACGAACAGGGATGGGGATCAACCAATAAAAACTGCGCGCAAAACCCGCGCAAAACGGCCGTGCCTCGAAGCCTCGAAACAATCTTTCGTTGTACCCCGGGGGATGATAAATAAAAGCCGTGCAAGTTTTAATTGATAAGGCATCCACGTTGCTGGAAGCGCTTCCGTACATCCAAAAGTTCAGGGGCGAAACCTTTGTGGTGAAATATGGCGGAAGCTTCATGGATTCGCCCGATCCTGCCGTTCGTAACGGAGTGGCCCGGGACATTGTGTTTCTGGAGGCGGTTGAGATTAATCCCGTGGTGGTTCACGGTGGGGGCAAGGCCATCACGCGGGCCATGGACAAGGCGGGGCTTGCCACCCAGTTTATTCAGGGGCAACGAGTGACCGATTCCAAGGCCGCCCTGCTGGTGGATGAAGTCCTGTCCCGGGAGATCAACCCGGATGTGGTGGCCGCCATCAATGCCCTTGGGGGCCGGGCCGTGGGTTTTGCCGGTCCCGATATTTTTAAATGCCGCAAGCTGTGGCTGGATGATCCCGCCGACGCCAAAAAAAAATTGGACATCGGCTATGTGGGCGAAGTGGTGGAGGTGAATGTCAAGCCGCTGATGGAATGCATCTGGTGCGGGCACACCCCGGTGATCAGCCCCACAGCCCTTGGCGCGGATGGGCATGTTTACAATTGCAATGCCGATGTGGCCGCAGCCATGGTGGCCATCGCACTCAAGGCCAGGCGCCTTGTTTTCATGAGCGATGTCCCCGGTCTGATGCGCAACCCCAGGGATCCCTCCACGGTCATCAGCCATTTGCGGACAGGCGAGGTTTCCGCCCTGAAATCTTCGGGCATCGTGGACAAGGGCATGATCCCCAAGGTGGACAGCGCCGTGGCCGCCATCAAGGCCGGGGTGGAGAAGGTGTCCTTCGTGGATGGCCGGGTTCCCCATGCCGTCATGCTCGAGATTTTTACCGACCAGGGCGTCGGCACCGAGATTGTGCCTTGATGAACACGCCGGACGTTAACCATCCTGAAGACCTGGGGGGCGATGATTTTTCGTGACCCGCCGCCCGCGCAAGGGCAGATTCTGGCTTGCCAGAAATGAAAGATATTTTGCCAACCCCTCCCGCCATGATGCACAACATCCATGATTCCATCCGGGATTTGTTTTCCCGCCATGTTGTGCCCAGTTATGGAAGGTTCGATCTGGTCCTGGACCATGGGAAAGGGGTGGAGGTGTTTGATGTTTCCGGCAGGCGCTATCTGGACATGGGGGGTGGCATTGCGGTCAACTGCCTCGGGCATGCGCATCCGGCCATCACGGAGGCGCTGGTGGAGCAATCGCGCAAGCTGGTGCATGTGTCCAATCTTTATTACACGGAGGAGCAGGGCAGGCTGGCTGCGGCCTTGACCGGGGCCATCGGCGCAGGAAAGGTTTTCTTTTGCAACAGCGGGGCGGAAGCCAATGAAGGCCTGTTCAAGACAGCCCGAAAATTCGGCCACGACCAGGGCCGGTATGAAATTCTCACCGCCTTCAATTCCTTTCATGGGCGGACTCTGGGGGGCATCGCCGCCACCGGGCAGGACAAGGTCAAAAAAGGCTTTGAACCCATCATGCCCGGGTTCAGGCACATCCCTTTCAACGACTTGAATGCCGCCAGGGAGGCGGTGTCCCCATCCACCGCCGCCATTTTGGTGGAGGGCATCCAGGGTGAGGGCGGCCTGACGCCTGCCACGGCTGAATACCTCCTGGGATTGCGGGCCTTGTGTGACGAAAAACAAATGCTGCTTTTGATGGATGGGGTTCAATGCGGACATTTTCGCACCGGCAGGTTCCAGAGTTTCCAGAGGATTCTGGAAAATCATCCCGGCGCGCAAGGTTTCCTTCCAGATGGAATTGCCATGGCCAAATCGTTGGGTGGAGGCTTTCCGATTGGCGCCTTCTGGCTGCGGGCGCCCATTGCGGACCTGCTCGGGGCCGGGTCCCATGGCACCACCTATGGCGGGTCTCCACTGGCCTGTGCCGTGGCGCTTGGGATTCTCGGGGTCATTGAAAAAGAAAAACTCGCAGACCATGCCCGGCAAATTGGCGGGCGTATTTTATCCGAATTAACCAGCCTTGCGCGTCAGCACCCGGGAGTTCTGGCCAGCGCCCGGGGTCTGGGCCTGATGACAGGTTTTGAATTGGTGGAATCACACCCCGCTTTCACCGCCAGTGCCAGGGCTGCCTCCCTCCAGGTTTGCGACCTGTTCCATCAGGCCGGCCTCCTCACGGCACCGGCCGGTTCCAAGGTCATTCGGCTCCTGCCCCCATTAAATTTGAGCAATGCCGAGGCCGATGAGGCCCTGGCCATCATCAAAAAAGTCGTGCAGTCCCTGGATGGACGGGCTTGAATATTCCCATCATGAAATCGTTCTTTGCCGGTTTGTTGTTGGTCATGGGGCTTTGCCTGTTTTCCGGCTGCCAGACCAGCCCTGCGAATGCCTCCCGCCACATGGCCCAGGTCACCCTCCAGGGTTGTTCCGAGGCCAACATTCTTCGTGCTGCCCAAAAGGTGTTTGCCCGGCACGGTTACCAGCATGTCTCCGACCTGGACTTTGACAAGAAAGGCACCCTTTACCAGACATTCCTCTATGGCGGCTGGGGGGAGGGTGGCGTTTGGATTCGCATGAAGGCAAGTCTGGACCCGAATCCCGAGGGGGGCTACACCCTCGGCTGCGATGCGTTTCGCGTTACCCAGCATGGCAACGGCGTGATGGAGGAGGAACATCCGGCAGGCTTGGGTTACCATTCGGAATGCGTCAGGATTCTCCAGGAAATTCAAGCCGCGCTCCAGGCTCCCGCCACCGGGTCAAACCCCTCCTGATCCTCCATGCGACCGGCCATTTTGAAACAACTCGCGCGCGTGGACCCGGTCATGCGACGACTGATCCGCCGCCACGGACCCTGCCGGCTGGATTTCCAAAAACGCCGCCCCCCTTTTCATTCCCTTGTCCTGGCCATAGCCCACCAGCAATTGCATGCCGCCGCCGCCGAAAAAATACTGGGCAGGTTTCGTGGTCTTTTTCCCCAACGCAAATTCCCCAAGCCGGGGGACCTGGCCGCCGTGACAGACTCCCAGCTTCGGGCCTGCGGGTTTTCCATGGCCAAAATCCGGGCCATTCGCGATCTCGCCGCCAAGACGCTCTCCGGCGATGTGCCCGGTTCGCGGGCCATCGGAAAGATGGACGACGAGGAAATCATCCAGCGGCTCACCTCCGTGCGGGGTGTGGGGCGTTGGACTGCGGAAATGCTTCTTATTTTTCAACTCGGCCGCGAGGATGTCCTTCCTGTGGATGATTTTGGCGTGCGGAACGGGTTTGGCCAGGCTTACCGGCGCGGCCAGATGCCCAGCCCATCCGTGCTCCGACGGTTCGGTGAGATATGGAGACCCTACCGGACCACCGCCGCGTGGTATTTATGGCGCGCGGCGGACCAGGCCCGGCAGGAAAAGGCGCAAATAAAAAAGGCGGTTAAAAAGAAGTGACGTTGGATCGGTATTGGGCTATAGAAATGACTTTGGGGCGGAAATATCCAGGCTTGATGGAGCAGGTTTCCCGTCCCGGGCCGGGCGGGGGATTGTCCTCGCCGGGCGCATGTCCATAGTTTGCACGTGATGGGTCCTGAATTAAATTCATGAAGCATTTGTTGTCATTGGAAACCCTGCCGCAGGCGGATTTTAAGCAAATCCTGCAATCGGCCGGCGAATTCAAAAAGAACCGCGGCAATTCCACCAGGCAGCCGCTGGCAGGACAGACTTGGGCGCTCATCTTTGCCAAGTCCTCCACCCGCACCCGGGTTTCTTTTGAAACCGGCATACGTGAATTGGGCGGAAATGCGATGTTCCTCAACGCCAATGACCTGCAATTGGGTCGCGGCGAACCCATCCAGGACACGGCCAGGGTCCTCGGACGCATGATCCATGGCGCCATCATCCGCACCTATGCCCAGAAGGATGTGGAAACCTTTGCCGCTTTTTCCAAGATACCCACCATCAATGCCTTGACCGATGATGAACACCCCTGCCAAATCCTGGCGGACATCATGACTTTTGAGGAAAAAAAGGGGTCCATCTCCGGCAAAGTGGTGGCATTCATCGGGGACGGCGCCTGCAATGTTCCCCTGTCTTGGATTTTTGCTGCGGGTAAAATGGGTTTTGAGCTTCGCATAGCCGCACCCACATCGCTCCAGCCGGGTCAGGACATCCTCCGCCGCGCGGGCGGCAAAATTTCCTGCACCACGGACATTGAAGCCGCCGCCAAAGGCGCCGATCTCCTTTACACCGATGTTTGGGTCTCCATGGGCAAGGAGGCCGAGGCCAGGGACCGCCTTAAAATCCTCGCCGGTTTTCAGATCAACCGTCGCCTGCTTCAATGCGCGAATCCGGCTGCGATGGTCATGCATTGCCTGCCGGCTTACCGGGGCAATGAAATTGATGCTGAAACATTTGAGGACCATGCTGATACAATTTTCACCCAGGCTGAAAATCGGCTGCATGTCCAAAAGGCCATCCTCAACTGGGCCGTAAGTCCATAGGGCGGTTCTTGGGGACTTTTGGAATCTTGGCCCGGGCCAGAAAGCCTGGTCCTCCGCTCGCCGCAGTTTGGTCCCGCCTGAAAGCCCGAAATAGGGCTTGATAAATTGAGTTGACAAGGTGGCTCGTTGATGTACCATGGGTCCGTATTCATTATTACAGGGGTGATTCAGAACCGTTGGGCATCAAAGCAAACTTTATGAAACCATTTAAAAATCAGTTCAGGTGGATTTTAGGTTTGGCCGCCTCATTGGGATTGGTCCTGCCAGGCATGGCGCAAATTCAATTTGCTTCGAGCGCCGGTTCCACAAATGGCGCAGCGATGGTTCCGACATTGGGAAAAACCCTGCCGCTCTATGGGGCTGCATTTTACATGGCTAATAATTTTCCGCAGGCGTCAAGTTTTGCGCAGGGCATGCCACAAATTCCCTTGGGCGGTTCCTCTGGCATTTTGATTGTTCAGTCTGCTCGAGTTGCCCAATTTTCGGGTAATTCATCGTCCGTAGGTTTGAACGCGTCTGACATCATTGTTCCTCCATCGTTTTTTGGAGTAATACAAGATTTGCCGGGTGGAACTCCTGATGTGGTGATGCCCGAAATGCCCGAGATTCCCGAGCCATCTTCATTTGCGGTTGCAGCAGGTGGATTGACGATTTTGATGTGTGCAATCCCGCTCATTTGCCGTCGTTGTTTCTTCCGCCGGTCTTAGAGCCTTGCTGAAAGAGGGAAGTGTGCCGCGGCTGGGTATTTTGGACTTGGCGTGGCGGAGTCGGTTGCGCATTCCGTAGCGGGCTGTAACGACGGCGAGACCACAGCCCATGGGCAAAAGCGCCATCGCGCCTAGCCATACCGGCTTGGCGCACGAAAACTGCATCCTTTCGAATTTTCAGACAGGCTATGTAGGGGGGGTGGTGCTGAGCTTTCGGGATGTGAGTTTGTTTTTTCATCGCCCTGACTGTTTGCGAGTTCCCCTCTCCTTGGTCCTCTCCCCACACTCCGTTTGTGAGGCGAGGAGACCAGAGGCGCTGGATTTTTTCAGTGCTTGGAAATGGAGATCATACCCAACGCTCAAAATCGTATATAAACCATCATGGAACCCTCCGCCTCTTATCCCCCTCTCCGCCAATGAAATTGGGGGAGAGGGCCAGAGCCTGTCGGAAAAAGACAATGGA
>DAIDJC010000150.1:0-2632 GCA_027451565.1 Limisphaerales bacterium
CATGCCCCCTGGCAGGGTTACCTCCCCAATGGTTATTTTGAACAGGTTGGCGGCCCCCAGGTTTTCCAGGAGCTCCCGCACCCGGTCATTGACATTGATCAACTCCACGCAGCCATTCGAATCCTTTCCATCTGGATTGAGTTTCATGCCGAATCCTGCCAGCACGCCCAAAAAAGTGCTATCCATCAAAACGCACTTTTCAAGCTCTATTTTGAATCGGCCATATCCTTTCTGGAGCAGTTTTTCCAGCAAGGTCTGGAATTCCGGACTGGAGGCAAAGTTCGCCCTTCCACCGATGCGAATCCACGCCTCGTTTTTACCCACCCATACCGCCAAATTGGCCGATGACATGCTTTTCCTTTTGATTTAAATTGCAGTCGGGGCTGATACAATTTGCACCAGCGAGTGTTGCAGCAACATGGATTCATCGAGTCCGCTCGAAACCATTCGTTGGTTGCACCTCAGCAAAATCTCCATCGCCCTGACCAGTTCTGTTGATGTATAGTTTTTGACTTGAGCCACCGCTTTGTAAAGAACATAAGGATTGATGGCGAGGGGGTTGAATTTTTTGTCCTCGGGGAGTTGATCCGCTGGCACACGGGCCAACTGGTTTTTGAATTGGGAATAGTCATGGGTGGGTTTGATCCAGCCTTCCTTGACCATTTCTTTGACCAGGATCATGGATCGGATTTTACCAATCAACCCGTACAATAGCCCAATTTCACTCTTGTCCCGGTCAAATTTAGCCTCCCATAGCTCCTCATCCAGGCGTTTCAAGAGGTTGACCAGTTTTCTTTCACCCAATGCATCACCCAGCGCAAAAGCTCGTGCCGTCTTATTGCGGGAGCAAGCTTCCGTCACGTCGTTTATTTCCACCTGGGCGCGATTTCCGGTATAGAGGCACAATTTTTCCACTTCACTGTCGAGTTGGCGCGCGTTGGGCCCAACTCGGGCAAGTAGTTCTGCTAGAGCTTCTTCAGTAATTTTTTTTTCGCTTTTTTGAAATCCAGACCGGGCAGCCAATTCAGCCTGCGGTACCCATTGTCCTCCGTCCACAGACCATGCCATGTGGGTCTCGATGGTGCCCAGTTTTTCCAAGGTCTTGTAGAATACCCGGCGTTTGTCCGCCTTGCCGGCGCTGATGATGAGTCTCACACCTTTCCAGTCATGTTCCTTAAGCTCAACAGCCAATTCGCCCAGCGCATCCATCACGGCCTTGGATGAGGCCGTTTTTTCTTCACCCAGAAAATTACAGTCCTTGAGCCATACTACCTTGCCATTGCCGAAAAACGGGAGAGTCTGAAGAGCTTCACGAAGTCGGCCAATGACTTTCATGGCCTCGCCGCTATTGCCTGCTGAGGCATCCAGAATTTCATGGTCCATCCCCCCCAAAGCCGCGCACCACTCCGCGAAAAGCGCCTTGGCACCTTGTTTCACGGCAAAATCATCGTCCCCGCAGATCAACCGCAGGGTTGTGGCTGGGGCAGAGGACATTTTTATTCCGATTCAGGTCCTGATTCGTTCATTTTTTCGAGAACCTCACTCATGTCTTCCAGTTGTTCAAAAAGTCGGCCCACCACAAATATGGGTTTTTTCTGAGCCGCAGCCAGGGCCAGGCAGTCGCTGGGCCGCGCGTCCAATTCCACGATCTTTCTCTCGGTGTGCAATTCGTTCTGCTGTTGCAGTATCAAACGGGCGAAATAGGTGGAATTTTTCAGGTCGGTGATGATCACCCGCTCCACACTGATGCCAAAACCCATGAAAACGCGATTGATCAGGTCATGGGTAAGGGGCCTTTCCTTGGGCGTGTCGCGGAGAAACATGCCAATGATGGAACCCATTTGAGGTTCGATCTGAATGACAAAAACTTTTTGCTCGTTGCCGACAAACAAGGCGCAACTGCTGTTTGCCGGCAAAATACCCCGGATATCCACCTTCACCACGTCCTGTTTCATGAGATCAAGTTACGCTGGACAGCGGGAAAAACAAGCACTCCTTCGCCTAAAAACCCCGTTGCAACCCCTTGTTGGACGAAGCTTCCACCCGTGGTTGGGGCACGGAATTTCCGCTGCTTTTCCACTTTACCATTGTCCATAACGATTATAGGGAAGGGTGTAATGGGTTGGATATACCAGGTAAACGGTGTTTTGAGAGGTGGCCCAAGCCTCTTTTACGGCTTTGCGGGAATAAATCCGGCGAATGGAATGTCTTTTAGTGTCTGTGGCAGGATCGTTGCAAACCACGTCTCCGGTGGGGGTGAACCCTATGCAAACCAGCAAATGTCCATTACCCGTGTCCGTACGCCCTTTTTCCAACAAATTCCACCGTGCGGAAAGGATCACCGGCACGTCCGCTGTTATCCAATCTTCCAATTCACTTAGGTCGTCCAAGCGGGTCACAATCGCGCGCATTCCGGAAAAGCTTCCGGCGTACGCTGTATTCATGGGCCAGTTGCCAAATCCGGAATAATCCTCGTCATAAACCAATCCCGCCACTTCAGGCACCCCGTGGTTGAGTTCAGGCCGGTCCAAAACCTCGGCCCAATGATCCATAACCATGCTGATGGAGGCGGGGCTGCACCAGCCATGACTTCCCGCATAGCCATTTTCACTCCTTTCTGGTGTGGGGATGA
>DAIDJC010000150.1:2642-8198 GCA_027451565.1 Limisphaerales bacterium
GATCTTGGCCGGATGGCTGGGTGGTTTTGAATGGGTGTTGCTTAGACTCAACCCCAGATAGGTCAGGCGCGGCAGTTTTCCCCGGCTGCCTTCCAGGCGCACACGCACCTGAAGGTTGGTGGAAAAACCGGTCAGGATCAATGTGTCAGTTGCCACTGTGCCGTCTGCATCCTCCTGACCGGGCACGCTGGTGCGCTTGAATAAAATATTGTCCGGGCTCCAACGAGCCATGGTGTAGTAGCGCGTGGCATGTCCGGAGACAAAGGTCCTTGCCTGAATTTCCAGCCCCGAACCGGGCGGCGCCTGGGCATTCCATGACACAACCAATTCATTCCAGTCCAGCGGAGTGGTGATGGGCTGCGATTCCAAAAGGCAGGAGCCATCGGCAAGCAAGGTTTTGGAAAATTGCGAAAAGTCATCCACGCCAATGAAATGGCTGAAGTGCTCCGCACGGTCGTGAGTATGGGTGGCGCAACCACCCAGAAGCAAGGCCACCGCAAAAGCCATCCAGTAAAACCTTGAAACCATGGTTTCGCAAAATATCCCAAGCCGCCGTCAGCTTGTCCAGTCCAGCGTGCGCCCGGTGGCAGACCCGCGTCCTGAAATTCTCAATATGGCATTCCCTGCTGTTCCAGTCGGCCCGGTTCGACTTATTCAGGGGTGTAATTCAGCCAGGGTCCCAGCCATCGTTCCATTTCAGTCAGGGATTTGTTTTTGCGCAGGGAAATATCCTCCACCTGATCCCGGCCCAATTTGCCCACGGCAAAATATTTGGATGCCGGATGGGCAAAATAAATTCCACAAACCGAGGCGCCGGGCCACATGGCAAAACTTTCAGTCAATTGAATGCCGGTTGTTCGTTCCGCATCCAGCAATTTCCACAGGGTGCCTTTTTCCGTATGATCCGGGCAGGCTGGATACCCGGGCGCAGGCCGGATTCCGCGGTATTTTTCCTGTATCAAATCCTGAGGGGTCAGGTTTTCGGTTGCCCCGAATCCCCAATCTTTCCTGGCTCGCAGGTGCATGGCCTCCGCGTAGGCTTCCGCCAGCCGGTCTGCCAGAGCTTCGAGCAGGATGGCATTATAATCATCGTGGTTTTTCTTGAAGCTTTCCACGCGTTCCTTGGTTTCAATCCCGGAAGTGACCGCAAATGCCCCAAGATAATCTCGATGGCCGCCCGGGGCGATGAAATCTGCCAGGCACCAATTGGGCGTGTCATCCTCCTTGTTCATCTGCTGCCTCAGGAAATGAAAGGTATGCAACGGTTTTAATCGCTGTTCATCCTCAAACACCTGCACGCTGTCCCCCGCACGGTTCGCTGGAAAAAATCCCAGCACACCACGTGGTGTGATCCATTCCTCGGCAATCATGCGCTCCAGCATGGCCTGGGCGTCTGCGTACAATTTGCGCGCCTCTTCTCCATGTTTTTCATGCTGCAAAATGGACGGGTAAACACCGCGCAATTCCCAACTGTGAAAAAAGGGCGTCCAGTCTATGTAGGGCACGAGGTCTGCCAGGCGGGTGCCACTATCCGATCTCACTCCAGTGAAAACGGGCTTGGGCAGGTCGTTGTAGAGCAGGGCGGGAGCCTTGGCTCGCGCATCTTTCAAACTCAACAGGCTCACCCGGGATTTGCCGTGGCGCGTTCGCAATTTGTCATATTCATCGCGCAGTTGCCGGACAAACGGCGCCTTTCCATCCGTGCTCAACAGGCTGCTGGTCACCGGCACGGCGCGCGAGGCATCCAGCACGTGAACCACAGGCTCGCTGTAGTGGGGGGCAATTTTCACGGCGGTGTGCTCCTTGTTGGTTGTGGCTCCCCCGATCAACAAGGGGATTTTCAGTTTCAACCGCTCCATTTCCCGGGCTACATGGGCCATTTCATCCAGCGACGGGGTGATCAACCCGCTTAGTCCAATGATATCCGCGTTTTCCTGACGCGCTTTTTCGAGGATTTTTTCACAGGGCACCATCACTCCCATGTCTATCACTTCATAATTGTTGCAGGCTAGCACCACTCCCACGATGTTTTTGCCAATGTCATGCACATCCCCTTTCACCGTGGCCAGCACCACTTTGCCCTGGGCCCTCGGTTTTTCCCCGCGCGCGGCCATCGCGGCTTTTTCTGCCTCCATGTGTGGCGTGAGGAACGCCACGGATTTTTTCATTACGCGCGCGGATTTCACCACCTGGGGCAGGAACATTTTGCCTGCACCGAATAAATCCCCCACCACGCTCATGCCCGCCATCAGGGGGCCTTCGATGACGAGCAGCGGGCGTCCGTATTTCACCCGGGCTTCCTCTGTGTCTTCCTCTATGTGGGTGTCAATGCCTTTGACCAGGGAGTGGGTGAGGCGTTCTTCCACTGTGCCCCGCCGCCATTCCTCCGTGGTTTTTTTGTCCGCAGCAACCGGTCCCGTGCCTGACGATTTAATGCTTTCACCAAAGGCTACCAGCCGCTCCGTGGCATCGGGCCGACGGTTCAGCAAAACATCCTCCACCAGGACTTTTAATTCCGGCTGGATTTCCTCGTACACCTCCAGCATCCCTGCATTGACAATACCCATGTCCATTCCAGCGCCAATGGCGTGGAAGAGAAAGGCGCTGTGCATGGCTTCCCTCACGGGATTGTTGCCTCGGAAACCAAAGGAAACGTTGGATACTCCACCACTGACCTTGGCGTGTGGAAGGTTTTTTTTGATCCAGCGTGTGGCTTCGATGAAATCCACCGCGTAGTTGTTGTGTTCTTCAATACCCGTTCCCACTGTCAGGATATTGGGGTCAAACACAATGTCTTCCGGCGGAAAGCCCACCTCCTGCACCAAAATGCGGTAGGCGCGTTCACATATTCGGATTTTATCCTGGTAGGTCGCCGCCTGACCTTGTTCATCAAAGGCCATCACCACCACCGCAGCCCCGTATTTCAAGACCGTTTTCGCCTGTTCACGAAAACGTTCCTCCCCTTCCTTCAAGGAAATGGAATTAACAAGTCCTTTGCCTTGCAAGCATTTAAGGCCCGCCTCAATTACAACCCACTTGGATGAGTCCACCATGAAAGGCACTTTGGCCACCTCAGGCTCGCTTGCCAGCAAGAGCAGGAACCGCGTCATGGCGGCTACCCCATCAATCATCCCTTCGTCCATGCAGATGTCAATGATGTTGGCCCCATTTTCCACCTGCTGGCGGGCGATCGCCACGGCCTCGTCAAATTTGCCCGCCTTGATCAGTCCGGCAAATTTAGGTGAACCCGCCACGTTGGTCCGTTCTCCAATCATGATAAATTGGCCGACCTGCTGGGTGAAGGGTTGGGAACCCGAAAGCCGCAGCGGTCTGGTTTCTGCAGGTACTTGGAGTGTCTCAGGCAGCGGTTTTTCCCGGGCCGCAAGAGGTGACAGTGTGTGATGACCCTGAAGAGGCCTGAACTCCCTCGGATGCCTTCCTTCCAGCGCCTTCGCTATCGCCGCAATGTGTTCTGGTGTGTTGCCGCAACAACCGCCAGCGATATTCAATAATCCGCTGCCGGCAAATTCCCCCAGATGCCGCGCCATGTCTTCAGGTTGCAAATCAAAACCCGTGGGCGAGAGCGGGTTGGGCAATCCTGCATTGGGGTAACAGGAAATAGCCGTGTCTGCCTTTCCCGCCAGTTCGGCCAGGAAAGGACGCATTAAATCCGGACCTAATGAACAATTCAAACCCACCGCCAGCGGCTTGACATGCTTGATCGCGTTCCAAAATGCTTCCACAGTCTGAGCGGATATCATCGTTTCCCCGCCACGCCCCACCGCCGCAGAGACCATGGTGGGCAGGTAAATGCCGTCTTTTTCAAAAACCTCGTGGATCGCCACCAGTGCGGCTTTGGCGTTCAAGGAATCAAAAATGGTTTCCAACAACAGCAAATCCACTCCTCCAGCCACCAGCGCGCGAATTTGATGCCTGTACGCCTGAACGACCTGGTCAAAGGTCGCCACTCTGAAACCCGCATCCTCCGCATCGGGTGAATTGGACAGAGACAAGGTCAACGGACCAATGGATCCCGCCACAAAGCGAGGCTTTCCAGTTGAGTTTCCCACCCTGTCAGCCCACTTTCTGCATTGAAGCGCGGATTGCTGGTTAATTTCCCACGCCAAATCGTTCAGAAAGGGATCTTCAATGACTTCCTGGTAAAATACAGAATCTTTTCTCCCGCCATGTTCGCGGGGATCATCCTTGAAAAACTCGCTTTGGCCGATGCTTGTGGCCGAAAATGTGTTGGTTTCGATCAAATCCGCTCCCGCTTCCAAAAACCGCCGATGAATGTCCTCAATGGTTTCGGGTTGTGTCAGGGAATAGAGGTCCCCATTGTTTTTTAAATCCTTTTTGGAATCCTTGAACCTCCTACCCCGAATTTCATTCTCGCCCAGCCCATAGGTGCGAATGGTTGTGCCCATGGCGCCATCAATGATCACGATGCGTTCGCCCAAGGCTTTAATCAACAGTTCAACGTGGCTCGACATGCGGTTAAAATACCTCAAAAACAGGGCGTTTCAATTTAAAAATCAACATATCATGATTTGTTGATGCGAGTGATTATACAACTTTTCAATTGGTCACCAAAACGTTGCCACTCGCGGATTGACTCTAAATAACGCTTTGTTAAATTTACTTCTCTATTTTTCGTAACAATATTAACTATACTGATTGAAATATGGCCAAATCAAAATCTGTAAAATACGTTTATACATGGGGTAACAAAAAGGCCGATGGAGATGGGTCCATGAAGCCTTTGCTGGGGGGAAAAGGGGCGAATCTTGCGGAGATGACCCGAATTGGGTTGCCGGTTCCTCCAGGTTTCACCATCACCACCGAGGTTTGCACCTACTATTATGCTCACAAGCGCACTTACCCGAAGGAACTGAGAGCCCAAATGGAAGCCGGGGTGGCCAACATGGAAAAGATCATGGGCTACAAATTTGGTGATGCCAAGGGCTTTCCGTTATTGGTTGCCGTCCGTTCCGGGGCGCGGGATTCCATGCCTGGGATGATGGACACGATTTTGAACCTGGGTCTGAATGACCAGACGGTTCTCTCGCTGGCGCAGGCCACACGAAACGAGAGGTTTGCCTGGGATTGTTACCGACGATTCGTCCAGATGTATGGAGACGTGGTTTTGGGCGTGCAGAAACGTGAAGGGGAGGATCATGAGCCGTTTGAAACAGTGATTCACACCTTCAAGCATGAGAAATACCACGGAGACATCGAGGATTCCAAGCTCACTGCGGCAGACCAGCAGGAGTTGGTTTCACGCTTCAAGGCCCTCGTACTGGAGCGCACCGGAAAGTCTTTCCCCGCCAACCCTTGGGATCAACTCCTGGGAGCCGCAGGAGCGGTTTTTGGCTCTTGGATGAATGATCGCGCCACGGTGTATCGGCGCAAGTACAACATTCCCACCGAATGGGGAACTGCGGTGAATGTGCAGGCCATGGTTTTTGGCAACACCGGGGAGGCCTCCGGGTCAGGGGTGGCATTCACCCGCAATCCAGCCAATGGGACCAATGAATTTTACGGCGAATTCCTCAT
>DAIDJC010000151.1:0-6654 GCA_027451565.1 Limisphaerales bacterium
ATCGCACCCACCGCCAACACACTGGCCTGCAATTGAATGAGGCCCTTCAATTGAATGTCCTGGAAAAAGGAATGGCTGAAAGCATGAAGCTCAGCGGGGGGAAAATTTTCGTTATCACTGCGGGAATGATGAGCGAAAACACGGCTGCTCATGACCTTGCGGCACGAATGATCGAGGATCCGAGGCAGAATATTTTCTTTGTCGGGTATGCCGATCCGGACTCTCCCGCCGGAAGGCTGCGTGCCGCCCGGGAGGATGAAACCTTTGTTTTCAGCCCATCCGCAGGCCGACTCACCCGCAAGTGCAATATCCTGGATTTTGACCTCACAGCCCATGCCAGCCGGGAAACGTTGCTCGAATTGGTCAGTCAGGTTGCGCCCCGATCAGTGCTTCTGGGTCATGGGGATGAACCTGCCAGAGCTTGGTTTGAGGAAAAAATCCGGGAGCGCTGGCCCAAAATAAAAATCCTTCAGCCGCAGCCGGGTAAAATGGTGAGCGCTTGAGCTTGATTGGCTCCTTGGGGCTTCGCATCCAAATAGAGTTCAAGCAATGATGGTTTGGTCGGTTTGGGCGTAACCCATGCTTGGCGTGCGTGCCTTGCGAAAGGTCTGCACCCTTTCAACCATGCCCGCTGACAATGTTTGCCAGATTGAAAATGGGCAAAAACATGCAAACGACCATGCCGCCGATCACAATCCCAAGGAATACAATCAACAAGGGTTCCACCAGGGACATCAGTCCTGACAGCGTGGTTTCAATTTCCTCGTCCAAAAAGTTGGCCACGCGTTCCAGCATGTCATCAATTTTGCCTGTTTGCTCTCCGGCGCTGAGCATTCGAACAACCATTGTGGGAAAAACAGGATGCTTGGCGAGGGCGGAAGAAATGTTTTCGCCCCGTTCAATATCCGTTGCCGTCGCGCGCAACGCCTTTTCCATCACGACATTGCCAACGGTCTGTGAAACTATTTGCAAAACCTCAAGAATGGGCACACCGCTGCGCACCAAGCTGGCAAGCGTGCGGGTGAACCGTGCCAGGCAAATCTTGTGCGCTATCGAACCAAAAACCGGCAGTTTGATCCGTTGTTTATCCCAAAACTCCCGACCAGGTTTGGTTTTAATATAATACAACCAGCCCCAAACCACACCTGCAGCCAATACGATCAGTCCCAGAAGGTAGTGACGCACAATATCGCTGATGTCAATCATCACTTGGGTGGGGCCCGGTAGCTTGGCGCCAAAACTCGAATAAACCTCCTTGAAGGTGGGAATCACCCGCACAAGCAGAAAGACGGTGATCACCACAGCCACCACCGATACCACCGTGGGATACATCAATGCGGTTTTAACTTTCTTGCGAAGGCGCTCTGTGTTTTCCAGGTAGGTGGCAAGCCGGGAAAGGATTTCCGATAGCAATCCACCTTTTTCACCGGCGGAAACCATGGACACATAGAGGCGGTTAAATACCTTGGGATGACGCGTGAGAGACTCGGAAAAGCTCTCACCACTTTCCACCCGTGAGCAAACATCCTGAATGACATCACGCATTACTTTATTGGGTGTCTGCTCAGCCAAAGCCTGCAAAACCTGAACTATGGGAATACCTGCATCAATCATGGTGGCCAATTGCCTGGTAAAGACGACCAAATCGGACAGGGCGACTTTTCCACCCTTGGTCTGCCCCTTTTTAGCGATCTTTTCCCTGATTTCAATAACCAGCAGGTTACGGTTGAGCAACGCGGCTATGGCTAACTGCTCGCTCAGCGCTTCCACTGTGTTGCGTATTTCTCTCCCAGACCCCGTTTCACGAGCGGTATAGGCAAAAATGGGCATAATTAATTAGGTGCTACAGTTTCAACCAACGTCCAATAAAGGGACCAATCATTCGCCCCTTAAAGAGCAAAAATCATTCCAGCCCGATCCTTGAAAGCCTTCTTTTCGGGATAATCTCCTCCGGCACTCCAGTCCAAAATTCACACTCTCAGGGTGGTTTTTTGGGACAGCCGAATCGGTTGATTTTTAGTGATTTTTATATTTGATTGAAATGCAACGCATTACACATGCAGATTCACAAATGTTTTTTGTTGCCAATTCTCAACATTTTGCCTATTTTTAACGGAAATGCGCCCTATGGGCGTGCTGGACAAACTGTTTTTGTCCAGATTAAAAGGTAGAAACAACAAACAAACAACATCGGAGGAACAGATGAAGTTTAATAAATTGACACTAGGATTGGCCGCAGTTGGGGCAGTCAGTCTGGCATCTGCGGTTCGCGCAGACGAAGCCAAGATCATCCCATTGCAGACAACGTTGGCCAATACCACCATCAGTGGTTACGTGGACACAGCGGTTCAGTATAATGCGGGAAATGTGACTGGCGCGAGTCAGCAACCGGCAGGAACATTCGCTGGCAAGGTTGACAATTTCAGCCTCAATGACTTTGATATTGCCATTGATCGCCCGGCTGATTCCACTCCTTGGGCCGCTGGCTACCATGCTGACATTAACGCAGGCACTGATGCCGTCGGATACAAATTCCATCCCGGTGGTCCTGGTGCCGCCAGTCCTGCCGGTCTTGGCGCTCCTGCCATTCGCCAGGCTTATGTGACCTTGACCACCCCTGTGGGCAACGGCATCACTTGGAAAATGGGTGTTCAAGACGATATTATCGGTTATGAAGGAAACACCGATGCCGCCAATCCGAACTATACCCGTTCAATCGGCTACTATTTGGAACCAACCACATTGATTGGTTTGGTGGGCAGCTACCAAATCAATAGCATGTTCACCATTCAAGGTGGAATTGCTGACCCCACAACTTCTGACGGAACTGTCTCCGCAAAATCCTTTGTGGGAGCTCTTGCATTCACCGCTCCTGATAGCTGGGGCTTCCTGAAAGGTGGCACTGCCAACCTCGGAATTGTGGCGAATCCATACAAGTCTGCTCAGTACAATTATTATGCCGGGTTTACAATCCCCACTCCACTTTCCATGTTGAAAGTGGGCGGATCGTTTGACTTGGTTTCTGTCAATAATCAAGCCGGTGCCGCGAACCCCAACAATGACAGCGGCTGGGATCTTGCTGGTTACGCCAACATTCAGGCCACCGACAAATTGGCATTCAACCTCCGTGGTGAAGTTTACGACCTTAAGGGTGCTGTAAATCCTTATTACTCATATGAACCCCTGGCTCCCACGGATGGCGTTGGAGAGGAATTGACCGCCACGGTCCAATACAATCTTTGGGCCAATGTGACCAGCAGAGCTGAATTCCGTTGGGATCATTCCGACGGAGGATATCCTTACGGCGGCTATGGTGCTCCAATTGACAATGGCACTCCTACTCAGGACTCCTTCATCATGGCTTTGAACATCATCTACTCGTTCTAAGCGAAATTTGATTCTCATAACCCCTTCCGGTCCACGGAAGGGGTTTTTTATTAGACTAGACCGAAGAAAATTTAAATCTCATATCATCATATCACGATGCGTTGATTTTTTATTTGTCATGGATGGGAACTGGAGTTAATTTTTGAAAGACATTCCAGAATATTGTTACGCATGCAACTCATTCGCGAAATCCTTGGGAAACAAAAAAGCCTCGGCAAACCAGCTTTGTCTTTTGAGTTTTTTCCACCCAAAACTGTTGAGGGTGAAAAAAACCTGTTGGAACGACAGATTCCAGAGCTTTTGTCGGCCAAACCTGACTTTTGTTCCGTAACCTACGGAGCGGGAGGCGGGACGCGCGAAAAAACCCTGGAGCTAGTCAAATTCATCCAGCAGAGGTTTCAGCTTACCACATTGGCCCATCTGACTTGCGTAAGCCATACCCAGGCAGAAGTAGCGGCTTTGCTGGATCAATTCTATTTAATCGGCTGCCGAAATATTCTGGCCCTTCGCGGAGACCCGCCCGGAGGTGGATCATTCCAACCCACTCCGGGGGGATTTTCATACGCGTCCGAACTGGTGGCTTTTATACGCGCCAAAGGCGACTTTTCAATCGGTGTGGCAGGTTTTCCAGAAGGGCACGTGGCCAACAAGCACGGCAAACTGGCGGATTGGAAACATCTTCAGGAAAAAACTGCAGCAGGAGCCGATTTCATCCTGACACAGTTGTTTTTTGACAACTCCGATTTCTTCCAGTTTCGAGATCATCTTCAGAACACTCTCAAGGTGAATGTCCCCATTGTGCCTGGAATCATTTCCATTCAAAGCGCATCACAAATTGTGCGATTCACACAATTGTGTGGAGCAAGAATTCCAGCGGCCCTGCAAAAGAAGCTTGATTCACTGGCCCACGATGACGAAGCCGCGTTGGCATTTGGGATTGAATACGCCACCCTTCAATGCCAGGAACTCCTGAAACAGGGGGTTCCAGGTCTTCACTTTTACACGCTGAACAAGGCTCATTCCACCCTGGCAGTTTTAAAGAACCTGGGCCTGGCAAAACCAACGTGAGCCCCAAGGCGAATTTCCCTCTTCAAATACCCGGCTCGCCGAAAGAGATTCCATCGGCTTTGCGGCAATTCTTACAGAAGATTGTTTACCATCGTGCCAAGCACGCTCATAGGCCCTGTGTCTTCCAGACCATCTGCCGCCTTGTCTAATTTCTCCAGCGATAATTTGGCATTTTTATAAAACTCCTGGTCATTCACCAGTTTTCCAATGGTGCCATTGCCCTGGTTGATTTTCATCAGAATGGAATTTAAATTGGTCATGGAAGATTCGGTGGAGTTATAGAGCCGGTCATCAGTCAACAATTTACCAATGGTGCCCTGCCCGCCGCTGACGTTGCTCATCATGGACCGGGCCATGGCCAGCGCATCCTTGGCTGATGAGGCCGTGTCTTGCAGGTTGCTCACGGTGGTCAACGCGGAATTATACAGCGCCTCATCGTAAATCAGTTTCCCGATGGTTCCCTGACCGGCGGCCACCTGGCTGGAAATGTTTTTGACATTGGCGATGGTGGCGGTGATCGGGGCGCTGTTTTGTTTCATGAAATCGGTGAGGGGACCCAAAATGTTGTCCAATTTGTCACCCGAAAAAGTTTTGGTGATGTTCTGAATGCCTCCCGCCGCGCTATCCAGCTTGGCCATGATGGCGCTCAGATCCGGCTGCTCCACCGACTCCAGAATTGTGCCATTGGCTGCCTGGGGGGACGCATCCGAACCAAAATCTATCGCCACGTAATTCTGCCCCATCAATCCCATGAACTTCACCGAAGCCTTGCTATCTGTCTTGACGACCGTTCCGGCCTTCATTTTCATCACCACGTCCACCGTGTTGCTGGACAATTCAATGTCTTCAACCCTGCCGATATCCACCCCGGCCATTTTAACGTGGTCCCCCACCTTGAGGTCCTGGATGGTGTTGAATTCTGCGCTCAAGCGGTAGCCCGGGCTGAAAAAATCAGCACCGCCGAGCGTCTCAATTATGGCCCATGCGGCCAGCACCACGAGCACCACAAAGATGCCAAGTTTTGTTTCAAGGGAATTTTTCATGCGCGTAAATTTTTGGGTTGTCGTTTGAAATCCGCCTGTAAAAAGCTTTTTACCGCGGGATCCGCCGCGTTGCGAACCTCATCGGGCGCGCCCACGGTCACAATCCTTCCTTCCATGATGACCGCAATGCGATCAGCGATGCCAAAGGCCAGTTCCCGCTCGTGAGTTACAACCAATGATGTCACACCAGTGCGTTGGTTGAGATCCAAAATTTCTTCGCCGATCACCACGGCAGACAAGGGGTCCAGTTCGCTGGTCGGCTCATCATAAAAAATCAATTGCGGTTCCGTCACAAGGGCCCTCGCTATGGCCGCCCTTTTCTTCATTCCGCCTGAAAGCTCGGACGGCATCTTGTCCATCACGTCCCGCAAACCCACATCTGCCAGTTTTTCACTGACAATCCTCTGAATCTCCTCCTCCGGTTTTAGACGATGTTCGGTCAGGTACAACCCCACATTTTCGCCCACCGTCAATGAATTCAAAAGGGCGCCTGATTGAAAAACCAAGGCCATCCGGTACTTGGCCGCCACCTCCGGCGACGTCACCGGATCCCCATTGATTAAAATCTCACCGGCATCCGGAGCTTCAAGTCCAATCAGGTGTTTAAGCAAAACGCTTTTTCCGCTGCCGCTTGGGCCCATGATCACGAATATTTCGCCCGGATTTACCGAGAAACTCACGTCCGCCAGCACGGGTTGGTTGCGGAACTGTTTGCACAACCCGCGCACGACCAGATTGACTCCGGACAATTGTGAAAGATCGGGATTCATCTCAGGATAGAAGCAGCCGCGTGAGCAAATAATCAAAAACCACAATGGCCACGATGGAATTGACCACCGCTTTGGTGACCGAGCGCCCAATTCCTCGGGGACCTCCCATGGTGGTCAATCCCTGATGGCAAGACACCGAGCCGATGATCAAGGCAAAACAAAAACTTTTAAATACCCCGTTGGCCACATCCTTGACATTGACGATTTCCTTCAAGTCCGAAAAAAACACGTGCATGGGAATGCCCATGCGCTGGTTGTAATCTGCCACCAAGGCGCCGCCAAACCAGCCCACCAGGATGGCAAAAACCACCAGCATGGGGAGAGCCGCCACAATGGCCACCATCCGGGGAAGAACCAGGTAATAAATGGGATTGATGTTCATGGTC
>DAIDJC010000151.1:6664-8174 GCA_027451565.1 Limisphaerales bacterium
CATCAATCTCCTGGTAAACGCGCATCGAGCCAATTTCAGCAGCCATCGCCGACCCTATGCGTCCGGCAATCAGGATGGACATCATCACCGGGGCCAGCTCTTTGGCCACGGCGATGCCCACCACGCCTCCAATGGCGCTGGAAAGGCTGCGTTCTGCCAGGACCGGACCGGTTTGCAAGGCGATCACCGCGCCGATGAAAAAGGAAAGCACGCAAACCATCAACAAGCTGGCGTTTCCGATTTCAAAGAATTGCTCAAAAATCTTCTGCCTCTGCCGCCATCCTTGCGGCAGCGCCAGCAATGTGCGCCAGCACAATAAAACCACTTCCCCGATGTTCTCAAACATAGCAGTTCATTGTTGGACTGCCTTCACCGGGGCCGCCGGGGCTTCGGGGGGTGATTTGGAAACCGTCAGGTAAAAAACCTTTGTCTGATGTTCTTTCACCCCTCTTTGATACTGGAAAAGTCCGAACAGGAGCGAGATTTTTTTGCAGCCCGGTCCTGTTTGACGATGGTAGAGATTCCACAGGAAAGATTGGTTGGAGGCTTTGGCACGGGGGTTGACCTCGGACCGCCAGATGGACCAGAGTGGCGACCAATTCCGCAACAATCCGCGGTTTGTGGGTAAAACCACTTCGAACGGCGCCAGCACCTGAAGTCGTTCATTGCCTTGAAAATCGCGATTCCATGTGAAAAAAGGCCAGACTGCCACCCGCTGACGATGCGTGGCGGTGGCGGTGTTTCGCTCCAGAACATTCACATAAAGGTAGAAAAGCACGCTGCGCCGCTGTTGATCCAACGGATCGGCATGCAGGCGTTGGTACTGGTACAATGGCCACAGATAAGCATCCCGCTCCAGTGTGGCATCATGCGATTGGCTGAAAAGAGGCCACACTCGTGAAGTGGTCTTGCCCTCGCCCCGGGCAAAAATCACCAATGGCCATGGCCCCTCCCATTCCCGATATTTGCGGCCGCGCTCGTTGACCCATGTGAATAATGGCCACAAAACCGAGGTCTGGTCCCTGAGTGGGGACCTTTCCTTGACAAATAATGGGATGGATGCCCTGAACTTGTCCGGATCCGTCGTGCCTAATCCATTATCCTGACTCAGCCAGAATGGCCACATGCAGAAAAATTGATCGTGACCGCCATTCAGGGTCACATCTCCAAACCCATTGGTTTGCATTGTCACCACCTTGTGTTCGCTCCCCACAAAGGGCCACACCTGCCAACCTTTCATCCCATCCCCCCTCCGCACATCCACAAAAGGGTAAAAATAATTATCCGTCACCACATCTTTGCGTTGTGTTTCGCTGTAAAAAGGAAACATCACAAAATCAATTCGGTCGCGGAATAGACGGTTGCGCAAATGCCCGTAAAAGGGCGCCACTGCGGTGTAATTCTTATTGGAGTCTTCGGACCGCTGTTGGAAATAAAATGGGAAAAGAGTAAACCGGCGTGTCTTGTCCTCATTGGGCTCCAAGCCTCCGGCCCCGCTCAATATTTCGGC
>DAIDJC010000152.1 GCA_027451565.1 Limisphaerales bacterium
CTCGTGGCGCGATAATCCAGGATGAATGGGAGGCAGCCCGCCACGGTGCCCACGATCACTGCAAGGGTGGCAAGAAAGCATTCCAAAGGGGTGATGGGGCGCTTTTCCAAGGCAATCAACAAGGCTGCGGTGCCAATCAAAACACCGTCCATGATAAGAAACATCCATTTTGGAACCTTCCATGACGAGGACACACTCATGTGACACATTCTCGGACAAAAACCAATCTGGTGCAAGATTGCAGTCAAAATCTGCTCGACTAACGGGCTGGGGGATAAATCATCAGGGGGTGAAAACCTGTGTGATTTTCAATCCTGCCGCTCGCGGAAACAAGGCCCGTCATTTCCGGCGGCATTTGGACGCGGTGGCCGGGGATTGCGCCTTCAAAGCCACTGCGGCGGCTGGAGATGCCCGCAGGCTGGCCGCTCAGTCCGTGCAGGATGGTTTTGATTTAATCGTGGCAGCGGGGGGGGACGGCACGGTCAATGAAGTTTTAAATGGATTGGGGGATGTGCCGGATGGTTTTCAACGGGCGCGACTGGGTGTTTTGCCTCTGGGCACTGTAAACGTCTTTGCGCGGGAAGCAGGCATTCCCCTGCGATTGCAGGAGGCTTGGAAAGTCCTTAAGGATGGACGGGAGACCAGGGTGGACCTGCCATGCGTGGATTTTTACCTGAACGGGGCAATGAATCGGCGCTATTTCATTCAACTGGCCGGAGCTGGTCTGGACGCCCGGGCCATTGAACTGGTCAGTTGGAAATTGAAACAGCGCACCGGTCCGTTTGCCTATGTGGTGGCTGGATTCAAGGCTCTTTTCGAATCCCAACCCGGCCTGACGGTGCGCGTGGAAGGTCAAACCCATGAGGGACAGTTTGTAATGGCTGGCAATGGGCAGCTTTACGGAGGTCCTTTTACCTTGTTTCCAAATGCCGGTATGAACAGCGGTTTCCTGGAGGTTTGCATTGTCCCCAAAATCAATTTTAAAACCCTTTTGCTTTGGGCGCCCAGGCTTTTGCTGACGCGTCGGCTGCCAGAAAACCAAATCCTGCGCCTGCGCGGCAGGAGTTTTGAATGGACCACCGACACAAAGGCGGGTCTGGAACTGGATGGAGAGTGGGTCGGTTACCTGCCCGCCTCATTCAGTCTGCAGCCCGGCAGGTTGCGCGTCATGGCTCCTTGATTCATTTGCCGTCCGCTTGCGCTTGCCGGAGGACCAACCCGCGCTTATCCTTTGCCCCGTTGCATGAGTGAAATCCTGGTTATTGGACACCGTAATCCCGATACCGACGCCATTTGTTCGGCGATCGGCTACGCCGAATACAAACGCCGCACAGGCATGACAGAGGCGGTGGCCGCGCGTTGCGGCGACACCAACGATCGGATTGATTATGTGCTGGAAACTTTCCGGGTTCCGGCCCCCAAGTTTGTGGCGGACGTTTCTCCAAAAGTGGCGGACGTCATGCAGCAAAAAATCCTGAGCGTGCGTCCCGATTCCACCGCTGCGGACGCGCTTCGGTTGATGGATGAGAAAAACCTGAGAATCCTGCCCGTCATGGATGAGACGCGCAAATGCCACGGGTTGCTCTCCCTTTTCAAGCTCAGCAAATTTTTGTTTCCAGCCGCCAACCGCGGCCGGCATTCGCGCGAGGTGCTTTCCTCGCTTTCCGGGCTGGCTGCCACGGTGGGAGGCGAGCTGATGCTGGGATTTCATTCCGACCGCGAGGAAGAATTAATCCTCATGATTGGCGCGATGGGTCTGGACTCCTTTTCCACCCGTTTGGAACAGGTTCCATCAGAAAAGCTTTGCGTTTTGGTGGGAGACCGTCTTGACATCCAGGAAGTTGCCATATTAAGCAGTGTTCGTGTGCTGGTCATCACTGGTGGCGGCGTGGTGAACCCTAAAATCCTGGAAATTGCCCTGCGTAAAAGAGTCAGTGTCATCCTTTCACCGCATGACACTGCCACGACCGTTTCCCTGTGCCGGGCTTCCGTCCCGGTTCGACATGTGCTCAACGAGGAGTTTTTGTGTTTCCGGGAAACCGCTCCGCTTGCCGCCGTTCGGGATGAAGCCTTGTCCTCTGGTTTCTTTGTATTCCCTGTCCTGGATGCGGAGGGTCAAACGGTGGGCATTCTTTCCAAGACAGATTTCCTGAAAAGCGTGAACCGCAAGTTAATCCTGGTGGATCACAATGAGTTGTCCCAGGCGGTGCAGGGGGCTGATGAAGTGGAAATCATTGAAATTTTAGATCATCACCGCATTGGAGCGTTTGCCTCGCAGCAGCCGATTTTATTCCAAAATGAGCCTGTCGGTTCCACCTGCACGCTTGTGGCGGATCATTTTTTTCTCAACCAGGTGGAGTTGCCCGCCCAGGTGGCTGGGCTTCTTCTGGCTGGGGTGGTATCGGATACGTTGAATCTGACCTCCCCGACCACCACCCCGAGGGATTCGCAGGTGTTGAGGCGGCTGGAGGCGGTGGCCGGGCTAAATGCGCGGTTGTTTACGGAAAAACTTTTTGCCTGCGGTTCACTCCTCACTCTCAAGCCCGCGCCCCAGGCGGTCACCACGGATTGCAAGGAATACGAGGAGAACCGTGTCAAATTCAGCGTCGCCCAGATTGAGGAAGTTGGCTTTGAACAGTTTTGGAAGCGCAAAGATGAATTGATGGCTGCCCTGGAGAATTACCGCGCCTCCGGAGAATATCATTTTTCCGCTTTGCTGGTGACGGACGTCACCACCCAGAATTCTTTGTTGTTGCTGGTGGGAAATGAAAAGCTGGTCAAGCGAATTGATTACCCAAGGCTGGAGGCGGGGATTTTCGAGTTGCGCGATGTGGTGTCCCGTAAAAAGCAACTGTTGCCCTATCTCACCCATTGCCTGCGCAGCGTGGAAAAAGGCGTTAAAAACAAGAGTGAAAACAAGGCTTGATTGCTCAAATCGGATTGCCCGCGTTTTGGCTTTTTAGTGCCCCGCCGTACGAGCGGCTTGCCCCCATCCCGCTTTAATCCAAGCCTGTTTTGAGTAATTTCCAGGAAAGGAAGAATGATGGAAAGCGTGGTTCAATCAGGCATTCATTGGCTTGGAACAGCCAATGCCATGGCGCAAGCAATAGGCCCCATTCTTCACATATTTATCGGCCCATCCCTTGAGTCTGGCTCGTTCTTGGGCAGAGAGAGCCCGAATAATTTTTGCAGGGGAACCCAATACAAGCGAACCCGCCGGAATCTTCATTCCCTGGGTCACCAAAGACTTTGCGCCGATGAGACTTTCGCTCCCCACAATGGTGCCGTCCAGAATTACCGCTCCCATTCCTACGAGCACCCTGTCCTTGATTTTACAGGCGTGCACGATGGCCCCATGCCCGATGGTGACCCAATTGCCCACCTCACAGGGGTATTCATCCGCGAGGTGCAGGACGGCATTGTCCTGAATGTTGGTGTGGTGCCCGACACGAATCCGGTTAATATCCCCGCGCAGAACCGCCCCGTACCAGACGCTGGAGTGCTCTCCCAAAGTGACATCTCCCACCACTGTGGCATTGCGCGCAATAAAAACGTGGCGGCCCAGTTTTGGGGTTTTTGTCAAGAATCGGTCCAGTTGCTGTTGAAGACCCTTCATGGAATCATGTTAATCCAAACCTGCGTTGACAACAACGCATTTGGAGGGCTATTGGAAAGAGCTTGAATTTCAGGATGTTCAATCGCGCTGACAGGTCCCGTGGATGCGGTCGCATGCATTTGAAATGCAGGCAGGATGGATTTTGATTTGAAAACTGACTGATTTATGGCAAGGGTGGGATACGAATGCAAAAGTCCAAACCCAAAGAACGAGTTTCAGCGCCGCACAGAAAGATTCCCCGCTCTTTCAAGGATTTGACGCCGGCGAAGCATTTCAGCCCTGGAACATTTTTTCGGGAATTGATTTTAAAAGGATGGTTTACGCCCAGGCGCGGGCAAACCCTGAAGCCCGTCTTTCCAAGGCTGAAACACGGCCAGGTCGCCATCACATGGATTGGGCATGCCTCATTCCTGGTTCAATTCACGGATTTGAATGTTTTGATTGACCCCAATTTTGCCAACTGGATTTTTTTAATGAAGCGGATTAAAAGGGCTGGTTTGAAGCTCCGTGACCTGCCGCCCATTGACCTGGTTTTGCTTACGCACGCCCATTTTGATCACTTTCACAAGCCCACACTGCGGCGACTGCCCCAGCCCAAAATTGGCATCATGCCCCGGGGCGTGGGCGACCTGGCGCACGACCTGGGTTTCTCCCGGGTGATAGAATTGGAGTGGTGGGAGAGTTTTGCGCAAAAAGATTGGCAGGTGACCTTCACCCCCAGCAAACATTGGGGCGCCCGGACGCTTCATGACCAGCACAGGGGCTTCGGCGGTTTCGTTCTGGAACACCAGGGAAGACGGATTTATCATGCCGGGGATAGCGCGTATTTTCCAGGTTTCAAGGAAATTGGGCGCAAATTCGCCCCTGAAGTTGCCTTGCTTCCCATAGGCGCATACCACCCGGAGTCCTTCAGACGCGTTCACATTGGCCCGGATGAGGCGGTGAAGGCTTTCAAGGATTTGCAGGCAAAAATTTTTGTGCCCATGCACTATGGCACCTTCAAGTTGTCATTTGAATCCATGGATGAGCCGCCCCGGTGGCTCATGGAAATTGCCAGAGTCGAAAAACTCACCGACCGCATTGTGATTCTTCAAGAAGGGGTGCCAAGGGTTTTTTAGCCCATCAAGCCAAAACATCATCCCAATTTCAAAGCATCGCATTGCCGGGCCATGGCAAAGTCTCTTTCTGTAAGGCCACCGGCATCGTGGGTCGTAAATTGCAGAAGCACTTTGTTCCACCGAATGTCCAAATCAGGATGATGCTGCACACGCTCCGCGAGGAGGGCAACGGCATTGACAAATTTTATGGCAGCAGGGAAATCCTTGAACGTATAAACCCGGCTGATCACCTCGCCCTGGCGCTGCCAATCGGGAATGGTGGCCATGGATTGAAGGATTTCCGGCCCACTGAGCTTGAGTTGCCCGGCACCAAACATTTGGATGGCGGCTTTTTCCTGCTGTGAAACCTGCTTGGAAAGCATGGAGCCGGTGAAAAGCGACCAAACCCAGGCAAATAGGAAAAGCGCCGCACCGAGTTTTAAAAGGAAAAAATCAACCGGGGGCGCGTTTGAATCGCCAAACATCATGCCGTAATAAGGGATCATTTGGCGAATGAACCAAATCATCAAAGCGGCGAAACCGGCGACAGAAAGCCCCAATTGACACAAGCCCTCCATCCATCTGCCCGCAACCAGTGTGCCCAAACCAGGCGTGGCCAGCAGGTTGAGCAACATCACATTGCGAACTGTGGCGCGACTAAGGAGTTTTGGAGGGGAAAATTGTTTCATAACCATGCATTAGAATAGCCAGACCAATCGGCAGGGTGAAAAAAATTCCCACTCCGCAGGCCAGCAGACCGCTGACGCCGATTAAACCTGCCAGCACGCTCAAGCCAAACACATGCCACCAATGCAGGTGAACCCGTTTCCAGCCAAATTTCAATGCCTCTCCCACCCGCAATCCCCTGTCGAGGATCAGCGGCAGGGTGAACTGCCAGCAGACCCAAAAATAAGTCACTGGCACAAGGCAAACCAATAAAACCGGCATGCAGGATCCGTAGGCGGATAAAAGCCCGGCAAAAAGCTTACCCATCACTTCCGGGTTGGATCCTGTGGGTTGAAAGTCCTGCATTTGATGTAAAAAAGGAGCCATTTTTATTGAAATCATGATGTTGGCAGGGCTCATGAACAAGTTGGAAATCCCATCCACCAAGACAGCGCCCAGAAACAAATGGGACCAACGCATCCGGAATCCATCAAATGTTTCACCCAGTCCGGGGTTCAAACCCCTGATGACTCGAAGGCAAAACACGCACACACCGGCCGTCACCGGTCCAATCAAGGTGTTACCCAGAAGGTTATATAAGAACCCCAATGCCACTGTAAGGGATGGAACAGTCATGCATTTCGCAGATAGTGGTGCCAGTATCTGCCCGAGCAAAATCGAGACGGCAACCTTGCATCCGATCAGGACTAGCGTCGCACCAAATAATAGACCGAAATTCGTTTTGACAAGGTTCATGCCAGCCGAGATGCACTTGGACAAATCCAATTCATAGTCCAACCTTTCGCCCGATTTCGCGGTTCCGGCGTCAGGTGTTGCCCCAGCGGGCTGAAAAATCAGGGCAAACTCAGGGAATTTGATTAATGGTCGGAATTCGGCATCGCTCATTGATTTGACCAAGCTTTGTCCATTTAACCGGCCTTCCTGATACCATTGCCGCAATTCCTCGGCCGACACAGGCCCATATTCCTTTCCATCCCCCCCAATGATGACATAGGTGCTCATAAATTAATGACTTTCAACCTGTTTCTAATATATGAATGGCGGCAGTGCAAGTTTTTGCACAGAAAAAGAACGAATGGGTCATTCTTGTGGCATCTGCTTGGCACTATTCCAATCTCGATGGAGCGGTATCTATCGCTTTGACTTTTTGGCCATTCTTAAAACACTGTCTCGAGTAGGATGGTCTGTGACGCCATGGCAACCCGTTTTGGGCGGATAGTTTTACTTTACCCGTTTGACCATTCATCCTGGACAAGGATTCTTTTTGGTTGGCATTTGTAAAATCCATTCGCAAAGACCACAACCTGAATGGATTCAGGCGGATGTTTAAAAAAGGATCAAGGATTGCCAATGCTGCTTATTTGGGTTTGACCTGGACATTTGCGCATCGTGAAATAGCGTCATGTTTTGGTTTTTTTTCTCCTGCCTGCCCCTCCTTTTTGTTGTTTCTGTCCTGGCCCAGACCCCGCCAGTCATTGACATTTCAAAAGTCCCGGCACCGTTGTATGTGGACCCGGTCACCCATGGCGGCACCGATCCGTTCGTGATCTGGAATCCAGTCCGCGGCTTGTGGTTCATGTATTACACCCAGCGCCGATCCAATATGCAACACCCCGTGGGAGTGGATTGGGTTCATGGCTCGCCCATTGCCATTGCCACATCACCGGATGGGGTTCACTGGACTTACCTGGGCTTGTGCCAGGGCGACCACAACCTATCCGACCCGCTTGCGGCAAAGGGTGCAGGTCCTGAACCTGGGATTACCTGGTGGGCGCCCTGTTTTTTGTGCCTTAATGATAAGTTTCACATGTGGATAGTCCGCGTGGATGGTGTTTACACCAACTGGAAAGGCAAACGGAATATTCTCCATTTCACCAGCGACGATGGCATCCGATGGCATTATGAATCAACCTGCACGCTGGCCAGTGACCGCGTGATTGACCCCACGGTTTACCGGGTTGGACCGCTATGGTGCATGGTTTATAAAAACGAAGCCGCTGGCTCCCACACCTTTGTGAGCCAGAGCGATGACCTGGTTCATTGGACAAATGCCCGCAAGGCTGATCCGGATGGAAGCCAGGAAGCGCCTTTCGTTTTTCGATGGCGTGACCGGTGGTGGTTAATCGTGGATGCCATCCCAGGACGCGGACTGCGGATTTACTCCTCTGAAAGCGGGCTGGATCATTTCAAGTATGTCACGACCATCCTGGGCGATCGCGATGGCCTGCGTGCGCAGGACAATGCCGTGGGTCATCATCCCGGGGTGGTGGTCCAACAATCTGGTGGCAGACAGCAATGCCTGATTTATTATTTCACGGAATTTGGTCGGCTCGATTTTATGCAATTGGCCGAACTGGAGATGAGACCGGATGGCAGTGTTTTTTGTGATCGCAACAAACAGGCGAACCCTAAAAAACCGGCGGATGCCCAAGGCAAGCCATGAAGATACCGGCTGCCATTGCGTAGGCGGCACGAAACGGAAAATGGGACAATGTGTGGATTATTGGCGGATAAGTGAGTCAGGGCCAAATGCGACTCGGGTTACGAGTTTCGCACAAACACTTTTCCTGGCAACTGCCTGACCAGCCGCTTCATTTCCAGGCTGAAGAGCGCCACACTGACCGCCGAGCTGTGCAGCCCGCTGGCCCTGATGATTTCATCAATGCTTAATTCTTCACCCGGCTTCACGGCAACCAGCGTCCTTTGTTCATTTTCATTGAGTTCCAAGGCGGGCAGGGCGCCAGTTTCGCTGGCTGTCG
>DAIDJC010000153.1 GCA_027451565.1 Limisphaerales bacterium
GCCATCATTGGCCTGCAGATTTACGGGATGCGCGTTTACACCCTGGGGGCAACCATGCTCAGCGCCACATCCAACGGACGCCAGACCATGAACAGCCTCCGGGATAACATCCGGGCGGGGAAAATAGTTCTGGTGGGGAATTGTTATGGGACCAACGGGGTGACATTTGTGGGGGCGCCCATCGGCAGTTTGCAGGAGGGAAACGCCCTGGAGATCCAATACACCAACCTGGCCGACACCAACAATCTTGTTTTTTACATGGATGGAGCCAACAACCAACTGGTGAGTTTCAGCAACAGCACGGCCACCGGCTACGTCAACTCCACAAACACCGTTATTGCCAACTACGTGACAAACACCACCTGTTTTTTTGCCGAGGATTACCTGGGAATAGTTCAGACGAATTACATCAACAGCCTGGTGATCCATGTGCAGCTTCAATTTTATCAATGGCAATTCCCCATTGGCATCATTGGCGGCAATGGCGCGAATTCATTCAATTATTACAGCCTGAACACACGGATCAACCGACGGGACAATGACTGACTTAACCAGCTTATGAAACTCCCCCTTCAAAATCCAGGGTCTGGACGGGAATCCGGCTATGGCATTCTGGTCGTGATGTCGCTTTTGGCAGTTCTGCTGATCGTCTTTGTGAGTTTGCTTTCATGGAGCACCACCAACTCCAGGATCACCACGCGCAACATTCTATTTAATGAATCCGAGAATGCCGCAGAATCCTCCACGGAAAACATCCTGGCCTACATGATGCGGGATTTTAATTATGGCAACCTGGGGTCCGAGGCCACCTATGAGACCAATTCGCCCCAGACCAATGGCTGGCCGGTATATTTTAAATTAACCGCCACCAACGGGGACAGCAGCGCCGTTTCGGGTGCCTATGCCTCCGTGAGCATTGGCCAACTCACCGGCGGCACCACCAATTTAAGCTCCCAGTTTGCGGGACTTTATGGATTTTTGATTCCCTGCACGGTGGCTTGCAAAGCCAGCCCGCAGGGGCTTAGCCAATCCATGTCCGCCACAGTGGTTCAGGACATCCAGTTTGCGGTGATTCCCCTATTTCAATTTGCCATCTTTTACAACATGGACCTGGAAATCAATCCTGGGGCGGGCATGCTTGTCAACGGCCATGTGCATTCCAACGGCAACATTTGGGCCACCGGTGCCGGGTCTGGTTCGTCACAATTGGTGTTCAGTAACTATGTGGAGGCGGCGGAGGGGGTTTTTGAACGCCGCAGCACCAATGATCCCAGCCCCTACCGCTCGGGCAACGTTTCCTTTACCATCACCAATAATAATCCCCTGGCCAAGGCTAATGTGCTGACATTGCCCGTGGGCGCCTCCAGCGGAAACAACAATCCAACCAACGTGCTGGCCATCCTGAATCCCCCACCGTCCAACCTTGCCCCGCCCAATTATAATGCTGCTTACCTTGGAGCAGGCAGCAATTATCTGGAAAATGAGGCCGACCTTCTGGTTTCAAACACGGTTTATGGCACCAATGGCATTGCCATCGTCACCACCAATGGCGTTTCCACCACCAACATTTTTGTTTGGTATCAGAACCCTCAAAACAATCCCAATTACCTTTTGTTTGTGCAGCCGGATGTGATGGTGACCAACAGCATCACCACCAACGCCATTTTGGGAGTGAGCTACACCAACACCTTTTCCTTTTATTCATTTGTGACCAATGCCACGTTTTATGATTATCGCCAATCCTCAACGGTAAAGGCGGCTCAAATCAATGTCACCAACCTCGACGCCTGGCTGGCCAACACCAACGCCTTCACCAATTCTCTGGGGGTCTTTCATCGGGGTTATTACTATAACCAGCTCAAAACAACGGGCCCCTCGGCCGTCTCTTCCGAAGACATTAATTCCATTTACGTCTATAACAGCATAAAGGAAACAACTTCGATTCTGCCCGCCGTCCGGGTGGTGAACGGCATGCGCCTGCCTCCATCAGGATTGACCGTTGCCACACCCCAGCCCCTATATGTCATGGGCGATTACAACGTCACCACCAATGGCACAAAATTCTCCTGGAATTTGGGTGACACCACCAATACTGTGCCTGCCGCGCTGATCGGTGATGCGGTCACCATTCTTTCATCCAACTGGAAAGATTATTACACTGGAAGCACAAGCTTGTCTTTGCGCATCCCGGTCAATACTACCATCAATGCGGCAACACTTGAGGGCATTGTGCCATCCAACGGCACCTATTACAGTGGCGGGGTGGAAAACTTTCTCCGGCTTTTGGAGGCCTGGGGTGGCACCCTTACCTATAACGGATCCATTGTAGTGATGTTCCCAAGCCAATACGCCACCGCCCACTGGGCCTACGGTGGCAACATTTATTACGCACCCACGCGAAAATGGGGCTTTGACGTGAATTTTAACAATGCCAGCCTGCTCCCACCTCTCACGCCCAAGATCAAAGGCACGATAAGGGGCGCATGGGCGGCGTACTGACGTCGCTCAAAGTTCCACTGGCCGATGCATGCTCATTCGTCCAACTCTCCGCGCAAAACGAGATCACGGCTGGATAAACGCAGATAGGACCTTTTGGATTTTAACCAAATCCGGCAGGTTGATGTACATCATGTGGCCGGCATCAAATTCCGCGAATTGAATCTGCTTACGCTGCTCCGGGGCCAGGGGCATGTGGTTCAGGCTGTGCTTGATGGTGTCAATGGGGCAAACCAGGTCGCAGCGCCCGCCGAAAACCAGGATTTTCAGATAGGGATTTTCATTCATGACCTCGGCCAGCCTCGGGCTGGCATCGGCGTAGGCATTGCTGGCGCCGTAGTTCCAAGGCTGCACGCCGGCCAGCAATTCGTAGGGCAGGTCATCCTTGAAATTCAACTCTGAACGGACATAAGCATTCATGCAGGCAGAGAAAGGCCCCATGACCGCAGCGCTGGAAGGGTCAAAGTCAGGCTCAGGAGATGCCGGATCCCCGTCCCTGCCCGTGAGCCGGGCATCGTAGGCTCCCAAAATCAGTCCCTCGTCATGAAGCAATTGTTTGCGGAACACGCCTGGATCCACACGCAGATTATTGTCTTCAATGACCTGCGGTTTCAAACCCGTGAGGCGCGATAATTCCCGCACCGCCTTTTCCCGCTCCCCCGGGGCCAGGCTGGTGCCCTTCAACAAATCTGACGTGAATTCATTCCCGGCAAAAGCACGCGATTCCGCCAGCGCCCCAGTCAGATCTCCCTGCAAATCCGGTGGTAATTTGTGGTGATAAAAAGCCGCTGCGGTGTAAGCGGGTAGAATCAGCGGATACGGAAGGTCGTTGCCAGAATCACCGCTGATGGTGGCGAAATCCAGCACACCGGAAACCAGAACCAGCCCGTTGAGGTACATTCCGTACCTGGCCTTGAGAAAATCCGCCAACCCAGCCGCGCGAAAAACGCCATAGCTTTCCCCGCACAAATACTTTGGAGACAGCCAGCGTTCCTGCCGCGTGGTCCACAGTCGGATGAATTCACCCACACTCTGCAAATCCGGATCGTCGCCAAAAAATTCCGCAGCTTTGTGATCTTTAGTCACCCGGCTGAAACCCGTGGCGACCGGGTCTATGAACACCAAGTCGCTCTGGTTTAGGATGGAATATTGGTTGTCCACCAGTGAAAAAGGCGGAGGCGGCAGGGAGCCATCGGGATTCATCAGAACCCTGCGCGGGCCCAAAGCCCCGAGATGCAGCCAAACGGAGGCTGAGCCGGGTCCGCCATTGAAGCAAAACATGACAGGCCGCCTGGTTTTGTCTGGAATATCCAGGCGGATATAGGCCACATAAAAAATCGAAGCCCGGGAAGTTCCATCCGGCTGCAAAATGGGCAGCATGCCTGTTTCCGCACGGTAAGTCACTTTTTCGCCCGCGATCCGGACAATATTAGTCACCAGCACAGGCTTGTAGCTGGCATCGGGCAGGGATCCCAAAGTCACCTCGTTGGTGCCTGGAACTGCCATGGCCTTGGAATTATCCGCGCGGGCTACCGTGGCATGAACTGCGGCAAAGAGGAGAATGCCAAAAATTGTAAGAATTGTTTTTTTCATTGAAAATTGAAACCGGTTCAAACGCATTGATGCGTTCCATGACAACCCACCCGCCACAAAGTGTCAACTGCAAGTGTTTACGCCGCCGCTGCCCCGCAGAGGCGTCCCTGAGCCCCCCTCAAATCGTTTCCAAGGGTATTGAGTCAGAGGGCGGCAACGATGGCATCGCCCATCTCGACAGTGCCAATTTTGCGGGCGCCGGTTTCCCGCGGGTTGTAAATATCGCCGGTGCGGCAGCCAGCTTCAATGGCCTTGGACACCGCTTTTTCAATGCCGTCTGCGGCAGCCTGCAATCCAAAGCTGTAACGCAGCATGAGGGCTGTGGAAAGGATTTGGGCGACGGGATTGGCAATGTTTTTGCCGGCAATATCGGGCGCGGAACCCCCGGCAGGCTCGTAAAAGCCAAAAGTCTTTTCCTGGCGGGTTGCCCCCAGGCTGGCGCTGGGCAGCATGCCCAGGGACCCGGCCAGAGCCGCCGCCTCGTCGCTCAAAATATCGCCAAACATGTTTTCGCAGAGAAGCACGTCGAACTGGGTGGGGCGCAACATGAGTTGCATGGCGCCATTGTCCACAAACATGTGCTCCAAGGCCACATCGGGATACTCCCGCCCCACCCGGGTGACCACTTCCCGCCATAAAATCCCGTTCTCCAGGACATTGGCTTTGTCAATGCTGGTGAGCTTTTTGCGGCGCAGCCGGGCGGCTTTGAATCCCACATGGGCAATGCGCTCAATCTCACCGGTGGTATAAACCAGGGTATCGGTCGCCCGCTGGTTGCCACCCCCCAGGTCCTCCGTTTTTTTGGGCTGCCCAAAATAAATGCCGCCGGTAAGCTCGCGCAAAACAAGGATGTCTATGCCATCACCCTGCCGGTCCGCTGCCAGCGGGCAGGCATGAGCCAGGGCCTTTGGCAGTTTGACCGGGCGCAGGTTGGCGTAAAGCCCGAATTCCTTGCGAATACGAAGCAGTGCGGCGCGCTCGGGCCTCTGCTCCTTGGGCACGGTGGGGTCACGGTCGGGCAGACCCACGGACCCAAACAAAATGGCATCGGATTTCCGGCACAGATCCAATGTGGCATCGGGCAGGGCCTTGCCGGCCGCATCGAACCCTGCCCATCCCACGGGAGCCTCGGTCAATTCCAGCGAAAAATCGAATTTCCTTCCCGCCTGCCGCAAAACCTTGACAGCTTCCACCATCACTTCGGGTCCGATTCCATCCCCAGCCAACACTGCGATCTTGAATGAATTCATGTTCTTTTTGACGAATTTAAAAAATCCAAATTTGTAAATGCCGGGACTGGGCGGTGATAATGACTCATGATCCCGCGAGGCGCCGGCACCCCGGAATTCTCCCTGCAACCGCGCCGGGTTTCAAGGCAAACAACCCTCAAGAGTTGTTGTTATTGACCATTTAAAATGGCTTCCCTGCGGTTGAAATAATCGAGCGGAGTGATTTGATTGCTGTTATAGAGGGCATCCAATGCCTGCAATTGGGATGCCTGGCTGGTGGTGATGGCGGAGGGTAATTGGGCCTGAGCCGGGGATACGGCCACCACTGGTTTCATCATTTGCGCAGGAGAAACAACAGGGCTGGCGGTGGAGGCCTGAACCACGGCGGGTTGTTTGACCGGCACCAAGCTGGGCGTTGAGATGGGAGAAGCCGGAGCAGCCTGGGCTTCACTCAGTTCTTTGAGCAGAACAACCCGGGCGGCGGCCTGTGCCTGATTATCCATGGTGGAACCAGCAGCCTTGGCGGCACATGCAGGGCACATGCCGGAAGCGCAGGCCGGGCACATACCGGAAGCGCAAGCCTTGGCGGGGGCCGGGGCCGCCTCTGGGGGCAGATTGGATGCCACAGCCCGGATGGCTGAGATTTGAGACCCCTGCGCCGGGGCAGCGGCAGTGGCCCTGGATGGAACTGAAGTTTGCTGCATGGCCTGCATCAATACCGCCCTTGCCGCAGCCTGCGCCGCATTATCGCCTGAATCCGCCCGGGAGCATGGTGCCAGCAAAACGCCTGCGGCCAAAGCCAAAATGATTTTGGGAAACTGAGTCATATAGGCCTTATTTACGTCAATTACCCCGTGTTGGCAACTGATTTTGCAGGAGAAAAACTTCCCAAACGCCTCCAGAGCGGAGGAAAGGGGACGACGACCAATGTGCCCAAGATCATGCGCCAAACCTGGCCGCGGGAAATTTTCACCCTTTGAACCACCTCGGCAACCGATGAAAGCCTCAATTTCCGGGTGGTTTGAAACCCTATCAAGATCGGCCAGGCGCAGGCTAGGCGCACTCGAAACTGCCCGTACGGCAGGGCCAGGGTGTAATGCCAGCCCGCAGCCAGGTGCCCCTCCGCCTTGTCCAAATACTCGTGATAAACTCCTCGAAATGCCTCCTCATTGATCGGGGACAACAGCGTCATGGGCAGCAACCCGGCCTCATCCAGTCTCTGTATGGGCAGGTAACATCGTCCGTTCTTCAAATCCACCGGCAAATCGCGCAAAATATTGACCAGTTGAAGCCCCTTGCCGAAACGAATGCCATCCTCGATCCACTGCCGGTCATCCAAGCGTGCCTGGGGAAACAGGTGGGCACGGCAAATGCGGCTCCAGAACTCTCCAACGCACCCAGCCACCCGGTACAAGTAGTCATCCAGTTCCGCGCCTGTCTCCAAAGCAATAATCGCCGAAGACCCGGCGCGGTTTGGCACGGGACCAGCCGCGCCAAATCGCTTCAAATCCAGAATCTGGCCGCTGGTGATGGTAGCCAGGACTTCCCGGATCAATTTTTGGTCGGCATTGGAAAAAGCATCCAGACGGCGCAGGTTGGATTCGGCTGTAGTAAGAAGGGAGGCTTCCGCCGGCGATGCCTGGCGGCCTGCCATGGTGCGAAAGTCCAAAACCCCTGACCCCTGCCCCATCAACCTGTCCCGGTACTGTTGGAGCGCCGCCAACCTGTCCTGGGCGGGAATCAGATCCGTGTCCGCCAAGGTGTCAGCCGTGCGCGCAAGCAAATAAGCAAAACCTATTTGAGGCCGCACTCCCGATGGCAACACCCGAAGAGTGAGATAGAAGGACCGCGAAACCTGCTTGAGCAGCGGTTCAAGGTCTGCCATGGCCGATTTTTGCGACATGCCGCCACTATTGCGGATTAGAGGGATCAAATCCAGCCTTGAAGATGGAGCTTCCGCGCGGCAGCCCCACTCACCAATTCACGGCCACGGTCATTTTTTTCCCGAACCGGTTTGCATAGTGAAGCTGCTTGTGTCGGGCTCCGTGCTCGTGCACAAGGCGGGTGAGTTTGACATCGTAGCAGCAATATTCGGCGATCTCCGCCATTTTTCCCTCCTTGAACCATTGGATGGCCTGCAGGCCCTCGGCCGTCTTTTCCAGTCCGAAGGTAGCCACGGCGATGGAATCCAGGGACAACCTGTGGTTCAAAATTTTCTGCAACTCCACCAGCATGTCCAGCGTGGGCAATTGCGAGAGGTCGTACGAGGTATATCCATGAAGCACTTCGTAGTCGAACCGCAGATTGTTGAAACCCACCACCAGATCGGCCCTTTGCAAATCACGCAACAAATCGTCCACCTGCCTTTCCCCGTAAATTTTATATTCGCCGGAGGCTGTGCTGTAGAGCACTCCCACGCTCATGCCCATCCTGGAAATATTTCCCCACCCGCCCACTTCGTCGGCGGATTTGCAGGTTTCCAGGTCAAAATAAACGATATTTTTAGCCACAATGATTCCTGAAAATGTTTTACCAAAATAAAAGTGATTTGAAAAACAAAACCACGCGCTGAAAGTTCAGCGCCACCCCTCCCCAACCCTCCCCCCCAATTTCATTGGCGGAGAGGGGGGAGAAGAGGCGGTGGGTGTGAGGTGGTTTTTTTAGTATCTCTCTGCCAAACAACGAACAGGTTTTCGACGATAAATCATGCGGCGAAGGCTGGCAGGATGATGCGTTCCGTCAGTTGTAATCCCGCGATGACGAGACTTTCGCCGCGCGCCGTCGGATAGTATTT
>DAIDJC010000154.1 GCA_027451565.1 Limisphaerales bacterium
ATCATACGGTTATCCACCCGCAGAGTAATCTCGTGCCTTCCTGGCTCCAGCGAGCCTAAATCATACTCGTGCGGCGTGCATAAGCTGATGTCTGATCCCACCCTGTGATGATCCACCCAAAGGGTGGTCTTCCAATGAGGACGTTCCAGAAACAAGCTGAGGCGCTGTCCTTTCCATCCCGCTGGAACATCCAAATCCCGCTGGAACCATGCCGCGCCGGCATAGTGCCGCGGAGGCTGACTTAAAAAAGGAATTCGAACCCGTCCTGCATTGGTGTCGCCCTCATAAGCGGATCGCAAGTACCAGTAATGATCATATAGCGTCAAAACCCAAGGGGTATGGATGCCAATGGCATCGCCGTAGCCCTGCGCCTCCAGGATGCCAGGCAAATGGATTTCCCCGGGCAGGGTGTGGGAGAACCATTGGCTTTTTTCCCCGACATCCGCAGGATCCATCTCGAAACGCCATTTCCCGGCGAGCGAATGGACATCGCCTGCGTGCGCCCAAGCTGCCAGAACAGAGCACATCCAACCCAACAAACGGGCAGCCTTCAAGAACTTTGAAAAAATCATATTGCAGGAACCGGAGGGTGTTTACACCTGATTCCACCCCGGGTAAACCATTTTCGCCCCATTGAGTTTGGTTGCAGAATTGAATTTTTTCAACCGCCCGGTATCGTGGCGTGCATTAACCGTTTGCAACATAGAAATGAAGCCATGAAAAACACAGGAAAAAGCCCGTCCGATCCTGAATTGCTGCGCCGCATAAGAGAACTGATCGCCTACAAGGGAGGAGGGCACAATCAACAGGAAGTTGCTGACATCGTGGAGAACGCACTCAAGCTTTTGACCGATGTCCAGGACCGCGGTGATGTGAGGGTGATTCAGACAGCCTTGCGGGAATTGCGCTATGCCTTCCGCCTGTTCGCACCCTATGCCGACAAACGCAAGGTGTCTATCTTTGGATCCGCCCGGACCCAGCCCGATGCGGTGGAATACCATCAGGCAGTGGATTTTGGGCGCAAAATTGCCGAGGCGGGATTCATGGTGATCACGGGCGCCGGGCCGGGGATCATGCAGGCTGGCCATGAGGGCGCCGGCCCCGCGAATAGTTTTGGCGTCAACATCCGCCTGCCTTGGGAGCAAGGTGCCAATCCTATCATCGCTGAAGACAAAAAACTCATCACATTTAAATATTTTTTCACCCGCAAACTCATTTTCATCCGGCATTCGGACGCCATTGTTCTATTCCCAGGCGGTTTTGGCACCTTGGATGAGGGTTATGAAGCCATTACCCTCATGCAAACCGGCAAGTCCCAGCTTATGCCGGTGGTGTTGGTGGAAAAGCCCGGCGGATCCTACTGGAAAAACTGGGATGTCCAGGTGCGCCAGGAACTCCTGGGCAACCGCCTGATTTCACCCGATGACCTGAGTTTGTACCAGATCACTGACAACACCGATGAAGCGGTGCGGATTATCCGTAATTTTTATGGAAACTACCAATCCAGTCGTTTCGTCCGCGAGCTTTTGGTGATGCGCCTTAAGACCCTCCCCGGAAATGCAACCTTGGCCGCATTGAATAAGGATTTTAAAGACATTCTCTTGAACGGCAGGATCCAGCCAGCGCCACCCACGCCGGAGGAACTTGAGGATCAAGACAGCCTTGATTTGGAACGCATCACGCTTCCTTTCAACCGACGCGATTACGGCCGCTTGCGCCAACTTATTGACAGCTTGAACAGCATGTGATGCTTTGTCGGGTCCTTTCCCAACCTTGTGCGGGAAGCACCACTCATCAGGTGTTTCCGGATGAAATGGGATTCACTTGTTTAAATCTCATGACAGGGCCATGCCTTGCGCAGGCCGGCACTTCTGCCTCGGCGCTTGATGCTTTTTTACGCTTTATTGGGATGGAGCAGGGGTGTGCCACCCCCTGAATGCTTGAGGCCTTTAATTATTCATTCGCCATGGGGAAACTCCATTCCAGTTGTTCAAGGCCTCCTCGGTCCATTTCGTGGTTTTATCCTTGTGACAAAGATTGCAGGCATTGGGAATGCCCAGGTTTTCCGAGTCTGCCGGAGTAATGAACCGAAAGGTATGGCTGCGCACATTCACGTCCGCAATTGTTTGGGCAATTGGGGGCATATGACATGCTATGCAGTCGCTTCCCTTGCTTCCCGGCTTATGGTGCGTGTGCGCTTGGAGCGTGGGTGCATGGGGACCGTTTGGGGAACCCGGCCCATGACAATCAAGACACAGGACACTCGCGGGCTTTCGAAGCAAGGCATCCTGATCACTGCCGTGCGGATCGTGGCAGGTGAAGCAGGTCACGCCGTGGATGTACATGTGGCTCAGGACAAAGTCATTTCCTTGCATCCGGTTTTTATGGGCAGTTCCATCAGGAAAATGAGTGAAAGTGGTGGTTCCCAGTTTATGCGCCTCAAGCTTCCAAAAATCGGAAAGGTTTTCACCCATGTGAAAACCCACGGGCCAATCATAATACATTCCGTTCACCGGGTTTGCCACAGGTCTGCCTTGGGAATGGCACTGAATACAGGTGTCATTGGCTTGAACAAAATTCAAGCGTTCAGGGTTAATGATGGTGGCAGCGACTGGATTCCTGACATGCTCGCTGCCGGGACCGTGGCAGGCTTCACACCCCACGTTCCACTCGGTGACGGTTTTTGCTTGAACATCATAATTGACCGAGTGACATCCGTCACAGGTGGGACCTGTGGGGCGCTTGAAATTATCCGGCGGATAAAGCGGCGCCCACCAATCGTCCCTGGCAAAATAAGGCCGCCAGAGCGCGTGAGTGATGTCCCATTGCGCCGGCAGCGGATAATAGTCGGCCCCTATTCTTTTAAAATACCGCTGCTTCCACTTGGAACCGTAAACCAAGGCTATATCGTTCGTGGAAAAGGTGACGAGATTATTACTGGCGGTAAAATCGGCGACCAAGGCACCGGGATGGACGCGCGGATCGCGAACGACGTTTGCCATGAGCGACTTTGACCAATGATTATAAATCTGCGCGTGGCAATTGGCGCAAGCCTTGGATCCAACGTAATGCGCTGTTGCTGACAGCCTCCCTGCGGTGGCGGAATAGGCCTTGCTGTCGGGCTCGACGGTTAATGGCAGGTTGTGGATATAAACGATGATCTGCCATATTTCCCGATCTGGCAGTTGCCAGCCTGGCATGGCTGTGTTTCGTATTCCATTGCGAATGAAATAGAACAACTCCCCATCCACTCTTCCTCTAGATTCAAGCGCATCACGGCTCAGATCCAATGGAGGCGGATAAAAACCGCTTCCCGCAGAAGTTTTCCCCCTGCCATCGAAACCATGGCATGACTGGCAGTCCAACTGGTACAGCAGACGCCCTGACTCGGAATCCGCGCCATCCACTGCCGGATTGAGCGGGTTTTTGAGCTTTCGCACCGACTTGGGCACGCTTAAATCCAAAATGTGACCTGCCAAAGACGCCTCCCAGGCAGGAGGTTTTTGACGAGCGATCAAACCGCCCGATGAAATGAAATGCCACGTTACCGCCCAGGCCAGCACCAATGGAAACCCGAATGAAACAAACCCGAGTGCAAACCACTTCAATTTTTTCTTAATATAAGCCAGCATGTCGCAGGGGACGCTATTCAAGAAGTATGATAGGGCTGTCCCCGGGAAGTTCCAACGAAGTTTGAGTTCTTTCTTGCTGGAATCCCATTTTCAACCGGAACCATGGAATCTGCTTGAAACCTCAATCCTGAAACTTGCCCGTAAATGAAAAGGAGCGATCTTTGCGAAACGCCTCAACTCCACCATCCAGGCCCTCAGTCATTTTAGGGCTGAACCCAGTCCGTGGATTTCTCTCATGTCGCTTGATGAACGGCTTTCAATTTCGCAGGTAATGACAGCTATATCCCCCGGGATTTTTTTGCAGGTAATCCTGATGATATTCCTCCGCAGGATAAAATATCGTGGCAGGAATGATTTCCGTGACCACTGGATTCTTCCATTTTCCGGATTTGTCCACCTGCATTTTGACGCGTTCAGCAACCTCCCTTTGAGCCTGGCTGGTATAAAAAATCGCGGACCGATATTGGGACCCGACGTCGTGCTGCTGGCGGTCACGCGTGGTGGGATCGTGCATGCGAAAGAAATAGCCAAGCAATTGCTCATAGCTCAATTTGGCGGGATCAAAAACCACCTTCACCGCCTCAGCGTGCCCGGTGGTGCGCGAGCATACCATTTCATAGGTGGGATCGGGCGTGTTGCCGCCGGTGTACCCAACGGTGGTTTTAATGACCCCCGGTATGGAACGCAAGATTTCCTGCATCCCCCAGAAGCAGCCACCCGCCAGGATTGCGGTTTCGGTTTTAGGTTGAGGTTGGATCAAGCCAGCCTGAACGAAGGGGGCAAGTTGATCGCCATAGCCAGCGGCTGCCATTTGGGCCAGGGGAATAAATTTAAGCGAAGCGGAATTGATGCAAAAACGCTGATGTGTTGGCCCAGGCCCGTCTTCAAAAACATGCCCAAGGTGCGAATCCGCGCCAACCGAACGCACTTCGGTCCGCTCCATGCCAAAAGAGTCATCCGCTTTCTCAATGATGGCGTTCTGATCCACAGGCCGGGTAAAGCTGGGCCAACCACAACCGGAATCAAACTTGTCCAGCGAGCTGAACAGAGGTTTTCCTGAGACGATATCCACATAAATACCCGGCGCATGATTGTCCCAGTATTCATTTTCAAACGGCGGCTCGGTGGCGGCCTCCTGGGTGACCCGGTACTGCATGGGAGTGAGTTTTTGCCTTCGTTCAGCCGGTGGAATGGGAATAAAATGATTCATGGTGAAATTGTTTGATACCAACCCCGAACCGGAGCCTTCACTGGGTCGGCACCCGGCCAAGGCCATGGTAAGAAAGACCAGCCCGCAAGCGCGATTAAGAAATTGCTTCATGCAAATCAGACGCGCAACTGGCGATTTCCTTACACTCCATTTTTCCATGCCAGGATTACCTTAAACCAACCCAGCACCCCACCAATGGAGCGCTGTAAGGATTGAGGAAACCATAACCTTCAATGCGTCCCTGTTTCCAAAGGCGCCTTCCGAACCTCGTTTCTGACCAGTCCAAGCACCATGAAGAATCATCTGCCAGGCAGCATGTACCAGGGTGCTTTTCAAACAAAAACCACATGCATCGCCACTTTGAGAAAGGCTTTCAGGATTTAGGCTTGATGGAATGCTTTTGGCGCAAAATGTCAATCATTTGCTGCAAGGCTTCCGGGGATTTGGAAACAGACTTGGCCTTTTCAAACCACTCAATGGCAGCCTGCCAATTCCCGACATCCGCTTGCTCGGATCCCATTTGAGTGGCCAGTTTTTCGTAGATAAAATTGTTGGCCGCCACCTCATCCTCGGTACCCTTGATACGACGCCAGTTGTGCAAGCCTGCCATCCAGACATTCACCGCCCGGTTGGTATCATGGTCGGATTCCGCATAGAGCCGGCCTAATTCGAAGAGAATGTCGCAACTGCCTGGGTTCTCATGAAGCCCCTCGAGCAATACTTCCTGTGCAGTTTTCGGCTGGTGCATGCGTTGCCTTAACCAGTAGGCCGTCACGATGTAATTCTGGACATTTTGAGGATCCAGGTCCGAGGATAATTTCAGCCAGGGCAAAATTTCCCGCACCCCCTCGCTTCCGCTCAAGTCACCGTCCGCCCCTCCTTCATCCAGGTGGGTATGACGGTCGGGCATGAAATGCCTGCCAAAGGCATCAATCCAATTGCGAGGCGGCCCCATGAAACTCTCTTCCTCGCCATGGTTCTGGCTGTTCACAGCCCCGGTGTCCTCAGCCATGTGCGCCGTCTTAAAAGCCCGGTTGTCGTCAAATATGGTGGGATAAAAGCCGCTGTGGTAATAGGAATCCGCTTTGACGAAAAATTCATTGGCAAAGAGCTTGCGGCTCTCACCCAGTGTTATGGCAAAAACATCCCCATTTGCCCTGCTGCCAGGCCAGGCTACAAAACAGGATTGCAGCGGGCAGGCCAGCGCAAAGCACACGACCAACAAAAGAATCAAAAACCAGATTTGGATTCGGGGGCCAGACATGTTTAGTTGACCGACTGTCGCCTGAAAACCAGGCTGGCTCCGGTGAGAAAAACCACCATGTAGCCGATCCCGTAAATCAAAGCCAGGCCGTAATAGCCCCAATGGATCAAAGGCCAGTCGTGAATGATGAGATCGCGGACATCGAAAAATTCCAGATGGGGGATGGAATAATAGACGATCAAAAAGGCTGAGCGCACCGGCTCTGGGAGGGTGAGCGCCACGCTGTCCAAGTGGCGCCCCAGGAGGAGAATGCCACCGACCACCACAAAGCAGATGGTGGAATTGGAGGAAGGAGCGGCAAAAACCAGAGACCCCAGCAAGGCCATGGCAATGACAATTCCAAGCATGAACCAATGGAGGGATGCGGCCTGAAAATAATTTAACAAAGGCCAATGATGCTCACGGCTGGCGGCAAGAGCGCCGAAAAACAGGTAAAAACAAACCAGGGCAATGCCACAAGCCAGCCAGCAACCCAGGAATTTTCCCAAAAGCAGCTGTGTTCTGGTCACCGGCTTGGCCAAAAGCGGAAGCAGGGTGCGGTTCTCGCGCTCCGCGGGAATTTGGCGCGCCGTGGTGGTGATGGCGATGACCAATGAGGAAATCCAAACCAGAAGCAGGCACATTTCCTTGAGATAACGCACAATCTTGTCGTCATTGAAAATCCTCACCGAGGCCATGATCAGGCAGATCAGCATGGTCACAATGAAGAGAACGTAAAAATCCTTTCGGCGGTACAATTCTTTTATGACAACGCCAGCGACAGCAAGGATGGTTTTCATGATGCGGATTGGGTCTCAAAGCCGATGATTTCCAGGAAAGCCTGCTCAAGATTGGCGTGGCGGGGCTGGCGGATTTCAGAAATGGGGCCCACCACTTTCAGTTCACCCTGATGAATGATGCCCACCCGGTCACAAACCGTCTCCACTTCTCCGAGTTCGTGGGAGGAAAAAAAGACCGTCTTTCCCTCGCCTTTGAGGCGTTGAATGATTTGACGCACTTTCATGCGACCCAACGGATCAAGCCCGCTGGTGGGTTCATCCAGAACCAGAAGGTCTGGATTGTTGATCAAAGCCTGGGCCAGGCCAGCGCGTTGTTGCATTCCCTTGGAATAGGTGCGAATTGGGCGTTTTCGAGCATGTTCCAATTCCACCAGTTTCAAAAGCTCGTCAATCCGGCGATCCGCCTCCAACCGGCTCAGGTCAAAAAGCGTGGAATAAAAGCGCAACAATTCTTCCGCGCTCAAAAACTTGTAATAGTAGGTAAGCTCAGGAAGGTAACCGATCCTCTGGCGGGCGATGGGTTGGCGGACATCAATGCCAAAAAGACTGGCAGCGCCGCTGGTGGGCTGAACGAACCCCAAAAGGACATTCATCGTGGTGGTTTTGCCCGCGCCATTTGGCCCCAAATAGCCAAACACCTCCCCGGCATTCACCTCGAGGTTTAAACCCCGCAAAGCAACCTTGGTGCCTTGGGCCGCTTCGCGACTGCGGAATTCCACCCGTAAATTTTCTGCTTTCAATATGGCAGCCATGTGTCAGTAGCGATTTCACAATCCAACGCCATCATTATTCAGCCAGAAATATGCCAGAAAATGAAATTAAATTTAAAAGAACTATTGGTCAAACGACTCCCGCCAAGGCTGATGGTCTTGAAATGATTTCATTTTTTTTTGCAACAAAACCAAATCCGCACTGTCCTGTTTTTCCTGGCTCAGAGTTATGGCCAAGCGCTCGTTTTGGATGGATTCATTGAATTTTCCGGACTCTGCCTGTGCCATGGCCAGCGCATCCAAGGCCGCCGCAGCTTTTCCACCGGTTTCCTGGACTGCCGCGCCAGCCAGCATTTCCGCCGCTTTACCATCCCTTAGTTTGGAATCCTCGCTGGATGCCAACACCGAAGCATAAAATATAAGGATCTCCACATCGGCAGGATCCATGGTCGCAGCCTTTTTGAGTTCGGACAACGCAGCGGGATCATTACCTTGTTTCAAATAAAGGC
>DAIDJC010000155.1 GCA_027451565.1 Limisphaerales bacterium
CCATCCTTCTAGTGCCTGCCACTTGATGCCGGCAAACCGCGACTGTCTTGTTAATGTAAAACTTGACTTCGCCATGAACTTGATGGAATAGCTGAAGGCAATAGCTATCAATTCGGTTTATGCTCCAAACCGTTAAAATGCGCCCAATTCCCCCAAAATCTTTGTTTTGCCGCCCATCGGCATCGGGTCCATTGCCCAAGCTGGCCCTGCTGGCATTGGCGTGCGCCATGCAGTTTTTCCTGAGCCAGTGGGGCCATGCTCAACCTGCGACCGGCACACTTCAGACCGCCGCGCAAGTGCGGGCATTGAGTGTCGCCCAGACCAGCCAGCACCTTCCGGTTTATCTCAAAGGCGTGGTCACGTTTTTTGACGAACAGCTTTTTTCTCACTTCATCCAAGATGACACGGCTGGCATTTATGTGCGGTTTCCCACCAACGTTGCCCCGCTGCGCCTGGACCCGGGAACCTTTGTCGCCATCACTGGAGTTTGTAATCCTGGTGAATACGCGCCCGTGGTGGAAATTAAGGATTTAAAAGTGCTGGGCACAAGGCCATTGCCCCAGCCCAAATTGGTGACCTTTGACAAACTGGCCAGCGGCTCCGAGGACAGTCAATTTGTTGAAATCAAGGGCATTGTCCGTTCGGTATCCTCCGTGCCAGACAGCCCGTACAAGCTTGTTGATATCGCCACGGGTGGCGGGCGCCTTTCGGTTTATTCGCTGAACTTGCCTGTGGCACTGCCCGACGCCCTGCCGGATAGCACGGTCCGGGTTCGCGGTGTCTGCTCCACTAAATTCAACCGGAAACGCCAGCTCTTTGCCATCCAACTCATGGTGCCCCGAAAAGAGGACCTCCAGGTTTTGCAGGCTGCCCCGGCCGACCCGTTCTCGGCCCCGGTCAAACCCATCAACAGCCTGCTTCAATTTGCGCCTCAGGAATCTTATGGGCATCGGGTTAAAACCACAGGCACGGTCATTTTTAATGACCCAGGGAATGTTTTATATTTGGATGACGGGGAGGAGGGTGTAAAGGTGCAAACCCTTCAAAATACGCCGGTGAAACTTGGTGACCGGGTTGAGGTATTGGGATTTGTAAGCCAGGGACCCTACACTCCCTTCCTGGAGGACGCAGTGTACCGCGTCACCGGGCAAGGCACGCCCGTGACCCCAGCCCGGCTGAGTCTGGATGACGTACTCAAGGGCACGCATGATTGCCGGTTGGTGCGCCTGACCGGCCGGGTGCTGGACCGCGCGGAGCATGGGGCGGATCATTATTTGATCCTCCAGGACGGGGATTTTATTTTCCATGCCTACTTGGCCCAGCCTCAGGGCGAGGATTTATTTGCGTCCATTGCCAATGGCAGCCGGGTGGCAGTGACCGGGGTTTGCCAGATTGACCCGGGGAAGTGGCAGGCGGGCGATGCCTGGCGTGCGCGGGGCTTTGGCATCTTGATGCGGTCCATTGACGATGTGCAGGTTTTGAAAGCGCCATCCTGGTGGACATTGGAACGAATGTTATGGGTGGCGGGAGCCTTGGGTTTGGCTGCCCTGGCTGGCTTCGGTTGGGTGGCGGTGCTTCGGCGGCAAATCGCCGAGCGCACCCGCCAGTTGGAGGTTCAAATCCTTGAACGGCAGCGTGCCGAGCGCCGGAGGGAAGTGGAGCAAGAACGGGCTCGTTTGGCTCATGATCTGCACGATGACCTGGGGGCCGGACTTACCGAGGTCAACATGCTTGGTTCCTTGGTGCGGAGCCCGGCCACTTCCCCCGAGGAAAAATCCTCCTACCTGAACGACCTCAGTGAAGCCACCTCACGCATGGTTAATTCATTGGACGAAATAGTCTGGGCAGTGAATCCGCGCAACGACACCGTTCCCTCCCTGGCCAGTTATTTTGCCTCCTACGCCCAGCGTTTGCTCAACCTGGCAGGAATTTCCTGCGGCTTGGACATAGCTGAGGACCTTCCCAACCACCCGCTGGACCCCATGTTTCGCCAACAGATTTTTTTCGCATTCAAGGAGTCTCTTACAAATGTCGTCCGGCACGCCTCAGCCACCCAGGTTTGGCTTAAGATATCGGTTGACGCCGGCAACTTGCACGTGCGGGTACATGACAACGGGAAAGGCTTTGCTGCCACCACCCTGCCAGCGGGGAGTGACGGACTGGAAAACATGCGCGAAAGGCTGAAAAAAATCGGCGGCATATGCGTTATATCAAGCTCGGACCAGGCCGGCACGGAGGTTTATTTCACCGCCCCGCTGCCTGAAAACATCTTATGATCAAGGTCTGCATCGTTGAGGACAACAACACCGTCCGCCAAGGATTCGAAACTCTACTCACGCGAACCCCGGGCTTTGTGTGTGCCTGCTCCTGCTCAACCGTGGGGGAGGCGCTCAAGAAAATCCCCAAACTCAGTCCGGACGTGGTGCTGATGGACATTCAGTTGCCGGATGCCACGGGCGTGGAATGCACCGCCAAACTCAAGGAATTGCTGCCCAAGGTGCATATCGTCATCGTCACCGTTTACGAGGATTCGGAGCGCATTTTCCAGGCTCTCCAGGCCGGAGCCTGCGGGTATCTCCTGAAAAGGTCAGGCCCTGAAAAAATCCTTTCAGCCATCCAGGAGGCGCACGAGGGCGGGGTGCCCATGACCCCTGAAATAGCCCGCAAGGTCATAGGCCAATTCAGGCAACAAGCCACGCTGAAATCGGAGGTGGAAGACCTTACTGAAAGGGAGCGGGAAGTCCTGGTTTTAGTCATGCACGGTCACGCCAATAAAGCCATAGCCGAACGTCTTGGGGTGACCATTGCGGCTGTAAAATGGCATTTACAGCACATCTATGAAAAGCTGCATGTTCATTCCCGCACCGAGGCCGCCTTGAAATTCAAACAGGGAACCTCCACCCAAAACTAGCCGGTTGGCTAGCTTCCGGTTTGGCCAGGTTGGCGTATGTTGTCTCCACACCGACAACATTATTGCATGCGATACAACCACGCGATTTGTCTGCCCAACCCAAAAAAACCATGAAAAAAACCATCATTCAATTATTCATACTTGTCATCACTTCATGCTCCTGCCTTCTTGCCCCTGCCGGGGCCCGGGCTCAGGTGCTTCTTCAAGTGGATCCCAGCCAGCCTTGGATTGGCTACATGAACGTGTTTGCCCTACCGGTTAATGGCGGGGCCTACGAGTTTGGGTTCGCGGATGGCACGGCCGCCCTGCAGGCCGTTTTTAGCAGCACCAATCTGGTGCTGAGCCCCTGCACCAATGTTTGGGAAACCGTGGACACCACCTATGTCCAGGCAGATGGGCGAACACCGGCTGTGGATATGGACGCCAACTTCTATGTGGAGAACAACGCCCTGCTCAACACAAATGTCATTTTTTCCGGAACCTGCTCCAGCAACACCCTCACCTTGAACCCGGAACCTCTCACAGGGGTTTCCTACACCTCGGTCGCCTTCGTGAAGGTGTTTGATTCCGGATACACCCTCCTCGGATCCGTTACCACCAACCTGATCGCAGGCCAGTTCTTTTCCATAGCGTTCAATACCACAATCGCCAATGCCGCCCACGTGCAATATGGATTTGAAACATTTGGACCGGATGCGTCCCCTACGAACACCACCCTTGGCGATGTTGTCGTGGCAGTGGCGGGGCAGTCCGCCACGGTCACTGTTGACCCGAGCCAGAACTGGCTCGGATACATGAACGTTTCGGATCTTCCCGTTGCCAACGGAGGGGATGGAGTGCACCAATTTGGCAGTCCGTGGGGCGTGCCCAACCTGCAGGCATTCTTAACCCAATCCAACCTCACACTTTTGCCCTGCACCAATGTGTGGGAAACAACCAACACCTACTGGGTTCAAGCCAACGGGACCACGCCAAACAAGATGTGCGATGCAAGCGCCTATGTGCAGAACGATAATTTGATCAATACAAACCTGATATTCATTGGAACCTGCCAGAGCAACAGCCTGACCTTGAGTCCTGAGCCTTTGACCGGCGTGACCTACACCTCCTCGGCCTTTATCAAAACTTTTGACGCCAGCTTTAATTTGTTGGGCACTTCCACCATCCCACTTTCGGCTGGCAAATCCTTTGAGATCAGCTTGAACACGTCCGGTGCCGCCCATGTGCAATACGGGTTTGAGACTGTGGGACCCGATGCCAACCCGGCGACGGCTGCCAGCCTGGGCGCCGTGGTCCTTTCAGCGTCCGTGCCGCCTTCACCCACCCCGGTTCTGACCAATAATGCCCCCACCCCCACCCTGCCCCAAAGCGCGGTGCTCAGCCTCTACAATAGCAGCGGCGTTTACACCAACCATCCCATTGAACGATGGCTTGCCACCTGGAGCGGCGCCGCAGAATCGCCCTTCACCATCCCTGCCACCGGGCGGACCGTGCTGAAATATTCCAACCTGCAATACGCCGGTGTGGAATTTTATAACAACGATCCCACGCTGGGCGCGGGTGGGGACAACGTGGGCGGGGCCACCAATTTCTCCATTAACACCACCGGCTATGACACCATGCATGTGGACCTCTGGACTCCGAACGGCAACCAGTTTGGAGTTCAATTGGTGAGCATTAATCCCACCGAGGCCGCACAGGTGAATTTCGTTCCTCCCGGCGGCGGCATCACTAATTTTGGCTGGGTGAGCTTGAACATCCCGCTCAGCTCCTTTGCCACTGCAAACCCCCTGACAGTATTCACGAACCTCCAGCAATTGTTGTGGCTTGACAACATGACCAACGGCGTTTCTGGAAGCACGTTTTACCTGGACAACGTTTATTTTTACAATAGCAGCGCCCAGGTGAGCCGCCCTTCCATTGGCGCCTCAGTTGTAAACGGGTCCATGCAAATCTCGGTTGCCACACAAATGGGTCACTCTTATGTGATCCAATACAAAAATCTGCTGACAGATCCCGTCTGGCAGACCCTGACCACCCTCACTGGAAATGGTTCCATTCAGTTGGCCACAGATGTTAGAAACCAATCCAGCCGGTTTTATCGAATTCTGGTGCAATAAGTTGTAAAGGCCTGGCCTGTGGTAATCCACCGGCCAGGCCAAACCTTTTGAATCATGAACCCTGAAAATAATAAGTCATCCTTGAAGAAAGCATTTTCCGAAACCAAGCTGGATGCCGTTTGGAATCCTGCCAGGGCTTTGCCCATGCCAGGGGCTGACAGGCGGGGAGCCTTCACCCTTATAGAATTGCTGGTGGTGATAGCCATCATCGCCATTCTGGCAGCCATGCTGCTTCCAGCCTTGAGCGCGGCCAAAAACAAGGCCAAAGCCATCGCCTGCACCAACAATAACAAGCAAATTGGCCTGGCCATCGTCATGTACGCCGGGGATAACAACGATACCCTGCCCCCGCTCAACCAAAGGAATTTCAGTTCACACACCACAAACTGGTGGTTTGTCTATGTCAGCTCCGGCGCCTATATCACCAGCTCAAGCATCTCCAATAACGTCTGGAGATGCCCCGCCGTGCTGGATTCCGACATACAACCAGGCACGGTAGCCTATTACGACGCGCCTTGTGAGGGGTATGGACCCCTCGAGGACACACAGAACCCCCAAAACAGCATCATTCGTTATTATCTCGACTTGGCTGGCAATGTTGAGGGTGGCCGCAAAATGAGCACCATCTTGCGCACGAGCCAGATCTGGTTGGTGGGGGATGTCGGAACACCCAAGCAACCACAGCAGTACAACATCATGCCCACCGCCTATAATACCGATATCACCACTATCAAACCGATGATTGGAGCAGGCTGGGTGCACGTTCCCTCCCAAAAACAGCCTGCGTGCCGGCACGCAGGCAAGGCTGTTTTCTCCTTTTGTGACGGCCATGTGGAAAGCTGGCGCTGGACGGACTTGGACACGGATTTGAACGATGTCTTTGCCATCAGGTCCTTTTAAGGCTTCATAAATGGAATCCCACGAAAGGCCCATGCCCGCCAGATTGCCAATAATAGTTTGATTTTTTAAGTGAATGTTTCACCACCCGCCCAGGAATTTTATGCCTAACTCTGCCTATCACATGAACCCATCAGCCGTACTGCGCCCTCGCGCCGACGCCTGGATGGTCTCCTTTTTTTGCTGCGCGAGCATCCTGCTGATTTCAATTTTCCCGACCAAAGCCCAACCCACTGGATCTTTTCCCGGGGACTGGCAACTGGTGTGGAGTGATGATTTTCACCAGGCCAATGGAAGCAGCGTGAACCCCTCCAAATGGTCATTTGAAACAGGAGGTGACGGCTGGGGAAACAACGAAATGGAATTCTATACCTCCCGCACCAACAATGTGCGTATTGAGGACAACAAACTGGTCATCGAGGCGGACAAGGAAAATTTTGGAGGCCGTCATTTCACATCCGGAAGAATTCTAACCCGTGGACATTTTGCCTGGACGTATGGGGTATTTGAAGCACGGATCAAGATCCCCAGCGGCCAGGGAATCTGGCCTGCCTTCTGGCTTCTCGGCAATGACATCTCCACCAATTCCTGGCCTAATTGTGGGGAAGTGGACATCATGGAGAACATCGGGCGGGAGCCCGGAGCCATCCACGGCACCATCCACGGACCTGGTTATTCCGGGGCTCACGGGATAGGAATGCCTGTTTACCTGCCTAACCAGGAGCGCATGGCAGACGATTTCCATGTTTTTGCAGTGGATTGCGAGCCCGGCTCCATTTCATGGTTTTTGGATGGAAAAAAATATTTCACCGTCACGCAGGCCAGCCTTCCCAAAGGAGCCGAGTGGGTTTTCAACCATCCCAAGTTCATTCTTATCAATCTTGCCGTGGGCGGATTCTGGCCGGGATATCCTGATCAAACCAGCTCTTACCCCCAAAAAATGGTGGTGGATTACGTAAAAGTTTACCAGAAACCCCTTCTGGCCTATTGAATACTGAAGTCCCGGGATTGGGCCTGAGATCATTTGCTTGGGGCTTGCCTGAGTGCGTTCTGACAGAAACGCGCCCGGAAAGGCTCCCAAGTAAAATTCCCTTGAGCATCATTCACACCCAGCCCAAAAGGCGGAAATCGTCCGCCGCTTGGGCATGATCCCGGGTCCATTCTAAATAGTTTAGTTCATCAGTCACGCATGCAGGTGCGTTCATCTGGTTCATTGGCCTCCCTTCCGGAGATAAATTCAACGGCCCATGCAAAGCCGTTTTATTTTGAAATCCCCACCGTTTTTATGCCCCACGAAGGAATCCCCAAAAACGGGCATGGAAATAAAGGGATTGAATTGGCACACTGGCCAGGAAGGCGAAATCGGTTCATACCTTCGACAAATCACGAAAAAATGAAAACAGCCAATGGACTCATGGGTATCTTCATTTCAGCAACGCTGGCCAGCGCTGCGGCTGGATCTGACGTGTATTCCGTCCTGGATTACGGGGCAGTTCGGGACGGCCAGTCTGACGACACTGCGGCTTTTCAAAAAGCATTTGCAGCCGCCAGCAGCGCGGGCGGAGGCGTGGTATATGCGCCGCGTGGCAATTACTTTTTCGCAGGCCATCTTGATGTGCCGGATAACGTGACACTCAAGGGAGTCTGGGAATCCGTGCCCTCACATACAGGACTGCGGGATGGTGGCAGCGAGACCCCAACCACGGATGGAACCACATTTCTGGTTGTCGAAAATGAGGGAAAAGAGAGCGGACCGGCATTTATCACATTGCACAACAACAGCACTTTGAAGGGGGTAACGCTATACTATCCCAGACAAAACCCGGCAGGAGATCCAAAGCCGTATCCGTGGGCCATCGCAATGCGCGGCAAAAACCCGGCCGTCCTGGCGGTTGAACTGCTCAACCCATACAATGGCATTGACGCCAGTGATAATGCGCGGCATCTCATTCGCGACGTCCAGGGGCAACCCCTGAGGCGGGGCATTTTCGTGGACAGCGTTTACGACATTGGCCGCATCGAGGACGTGCATTTCAATCCTTGGTGGAGCATGAAACCGGCTCTGTTTCACTGGCAGGAGAAGCATGGCGAAGCTTTTGTTTTTGGCCGGAGCGACTGGCAATATGTGTTTGACAC
>DAIDJC010000156.1 GCA_027451565.1 Limisphaerales bacterium
GGCGAATATGAAGATTGGGCCTCCATCACCGTAACCGGAGTCAGCGGGACGGCTGAAAATGAAAATTTTAGCAATGAATCCACGTTCAACAGCACATCCCAATGGGCGAATAATTCGGCGCAGGCGTCCAGCATCGAGCTTGCCACCACCAACACTCCCTATTGGATCAATTGGACACTGCCAGCCAGCGGGTTCGGCCTGGGCACGGCTGAAACCGTAACGGGCAACACCAACACATCCAATCCCTATATGTTGCCTGAGTACTATAACAACTATGGTGATGGCCAAACCATTCCCGGAGCTGCCATCCAAGGTTCAAAAACCTGGCTCCTTCTCCCGGTCAATGACCTGCCCACCGTGGATGGAACCTCCACAGGGGCGAAGTCTCCCAACGCCTTTTTCAGGCTGTTTAACCCGCCCCTTGTGAACTAGGATCTTTGCGTGTTCATCTCAGCCTCCGCGCGGATCAAACCGCGCGGAGGCTTTGAAAAATCCACCGCCCTTCAAACTTTTTATTCAACCTCATTCAATGCTTTTCCCACCAGCCTTTTGTTGTCCGCAAGACCAATAATAAATCCATCGGCCCTGCCTGCTCATGAATATCTTCTCACTGGTTGGAGCCGGTCGTCCCGCATGGAAAACCATTCTTGTGATTCTTTTTCATGCCCTGACGGCGGCGGGTTTGCATTCCCAAAACCTGATCACAAACCCGGGTTTTGAATCTGGCAGTTTGAATGGGTGGTTTTCATTTGGCTCGGATGCCCTCTCCATCGAAAGCCAGATTGTTCATAGCGGATCCTACGCTGCATTGGTTTCCCAGCGCAGCGCGACATACATGGGCATTGCCCAATCTCTCCAGGGTTTGATTCAAAACGGCCAGTCATGCAGCATTTCTGCATGGCTGCAGCCCGCCAGCGCCTCCGCCGAGACCATGTACCTGACCGTGCAACAAACCGATGGCAATGGCACCAGCTATTTCCATGTGGCCGGAGGCTCCCTTCCAGCCGGGGCTTGGTCGCAACTTTCCGGCTCCTTTTCCTTGAACTACTCCGGGACCCTCACTTCCCTTGTTCTTTACGCCGAGATGCCTTCCAGTCCGACCAATTCCTTTTATATTGACGATGTTTCCGCAACCCTTTCATCTCCCTCCTCCACAAACGCGCAATGCGTGGTGGATTGGGCAAAGGTGTTTCAGAGAATAGACGGCTTTGGAGCCTCCTCGGCATGGAACAGTTCCATTTCCAGCGCCCAAGCCAGCCTGTTTTTCTCGACCAACTCAGGCGTGGGCCTTTCTCTGCTCCGCAGCCGGATTGCACCGGATGGCACCACGGTGGAATCCAGCGTCATGCAGATGGCCCAGTCCCTGGGCGCCCGGGTCTGGAGCACCCCCTGGTCCCCTCCAGCCTCCCTCAAGGGCACCAATCAAAACGGCGTGGTCAGTGTCAATGGCGGACCCTTGATCGGCAATCCCTCCAATTATCAGACCTATGCCAGCCAACTGGCCCGATACGTGGTCAATATGAAAAACAATTACGGCATTCCCATCTATGCCATTTCCGTCCAGAATGAACCGGACACCGATACGACCCAGTATGAATCCTGCGTCTGGACGGCCCAGCAATTTCATGATTTTATTCCGTACCTTTCCGCCACTCTTGCCGCCTCCAATGTTGCCTCAACAAAAATCCTTTTCCCTGAAAGCTTCACATGGGCGGGGCACCTTTATTTTCAACAAACAGCCATGAACGATCCGTCCGTGGCCCCGCTCGTGGGAATCATTGCCGACCATAATTACGATGGAATCAACTTCCAAACCGGCGACATCAACCCGCCCGCCGCCATCACCAATTATGGCAAGGCCCTTTGGGAGACCGAGGTTTCAACCGGCGATCCTTTCGATGGCAGCATTTCCAATGCTGTTTATTGGGCGGGACGAATCCATCTTTTCATGACCGTGGCCCAGGCCAATGCCTGGCATTATTGGTGGCTGATTCCTTCCGGGAGCGATAATCAGGGTCTCACCGATTCATCAGGGAATCCGGCCAAGAGACTTTATGCCCTGGGAAATTTCAGCCGGTTTGTCCGGCCCGGTTATTACCGGATGGGCGTGGACACCAACAATGGTCCGCTGGAAATCAGCGCTTATCAAGATGCCACCAACGAACAATTTGCCATCGTCGCCATTAACCCCACATCCTCCTCCGTTACGCAGGTCTTTAACCTTCAATCGTTTGATTCCACGCAGGTAACCCCTTGGATCACCTCGGCCTCGCTGTCTCTTTCCAGCCAGTCTATCATTCCTGTCACCAATTCTGCTTTTTCCGCCGTCATCCCGCCCGCGTCCATTGTCACCTTTGTCGGATTCGCCACCAACCGTCAGCCTCCCATGCTGGCTTCCATTCCCACCCAGATAATCGGCGCTGGCATGACCCTGACGCTGACCAATCAGGCATCGGATTACAATATTCCTTCTCCGCCCCTGACTTACTCCCTGCTTGGCGCTCCAGCCAATGCTAAAATAAACTCCACCAATGGCATTTTCACCTGGCGCCCGCTGGTGAGCCAGGCGGACACCACCAATTCAATTGTCGTGAAAGTGGTGGACAACCTGGAAACCACCCTCTCGGACACCAACCAATTCGAGGTAATAGTCCAATCCTTGACATTGCCAGTCCTCAACCTGGACCGGCTGAATCCAAACAGTTATCTCGTTTCCATCACGGGCGCCCTTGGTCCTGATTACACCTTGACGACATCCACCAACCTCATCTCCTGGAGTTCCCTGTCCACCACCAACCCTGTTTCAATGCCGCTAAACTTGCAGGTTTCCAACACACTCGATCCCCGGCGGTTTTACCGTCTGCAACTGGGCCCGTGAACCATCGCTTTCAGCCCTTTATCTGCTCGCCATCCATTCAACATCGTCCGGCCCTGGTTTTCATGAAAAAATATTCCATCATTGGACCTTTGCTGCTGGCTTTTCTTTCACCCTTCGCCTCGATGGCAACCCCCCGGGATCCGCTGCCTTTCTTGAGCCCGATATTTGGAGACCACATGGTGCTTCAACACAATCAACAAACACCCATTTGGGGCTGGGCCCAACCGGGCGCCCCGGTCCAAGTGACTCTCGGTGCAACCTCGGAATCCACCCTGGCCAATCAGGATGGCAAATGGCAGGTCTTCATTACCACACCGGGCCCGGGAGGGCCCTACTCGTTAAAAATCCAATCGCCAGGGCAACTGGAAATCCTTCATGATATTCTCATGGGAGATGTCTGGTTGTGTGGAGGCCAGTCCAACATGGAACTTCCACTCAGCCGTACGAGCAACGGATTGGAAGCCATCCGAAACGCTTCGCATCCAAACATTCGAATTTTCAAAATCCCATCCCAACCAGCTTATGCCCCGGCAAAACTCGTCAAGGGTTCCTGGAATGTTTGCTCCCCGGAAACAATTGCAGCCGATGGAGGCTTTTCCGCGGTGGCCTATTACTTTGGACAAACCATCCAATCCCATACCCACATACCCATCGGTTTGATTGAGGATTGCGTGGGTGGAACTCCTGCCGAGGCTTGGACCTCTCCTGAAACCCTGATGAAGCTGGGCGGATTTCAACAAGGTTTGGAAGAGGAATCCCGGCATCTGTCGCACGGCGACCCTGAATACGGAAATTATATCATGCATTGGTATGATGATTATGATCCCGGCCAGAGAGGTTTATCTTGGGCAAACCCTGACTTTTCTGATCAGGATTGGAAACCCGTTCCCCTGCCTGGCGGGTTTGAGGAATTGGGGGCGGGCACGAACCCGGCGGTTTGTTACTTTCGCAAAAGCATTGTGTTGCCAGATCCGGTGCCACCTGGCGACGCCAGCCTTCATTTGGGAATCATCGAACGCATGGATACGACCTTCTTCAATGGGAAATGGGTGGGAGCCAGCGCTTGGGTGGAAAATCCCCGGGTTTATTCCGTCAAACATTCGATTCTGAAACCCGGAACCAACCTCATCACGGTCAGGGTGTTTAAAACCAAGCCGGAAGGCGGTTTTGAATCCGCCCCTGGCATCCTGAAACTTGTGCTTGGAAACGGGGACTCCATCCCCCTGGCCGGAATCTGGGCCGGACGATTGGCTGTGGATGCCCGCAAACCGCATCCTTTGCCCTTGACCTTTGAAAACTGGCCGGTCATGCCGGGCGTCCTTTATAATGGGATGATCGCTCCGATTCTACCTTTTGCCATCAAAGGGGTGATTTGGTACCAAGGCGAAGCCAATGTGGGCCGCGCCAGCCAATACCGCAAACTGCTTCCTGCCATGATCAGCAATTGGCGGAGGGACTTTGATCAAGGCCCATTTCCATTCTATATCGTCAGCCTGGCGGCATTTTTGCCGCACCGGGACCAACCTGGGGATGATGATTGGGCTGCCTTGAGGGAGGCTCAGGCCATCACATCCCATAGCGTGAGCAACTCAGGATTGGCCATCACCATAGACATTGGCGATGCATCAAACATTCATGCCCCAGACAAAATGGATGTTGGAAACCGGCTTGCGCGGTGGGCTTTGGCCCGGGATTATGGAATTTCAATTCCCTGTTGCGGCCCGGAATTGCAGCAGGCGATATTTAATCACGACGGTTGTAAAATAATCTTCAGCCATGCCGATGGCGGCTTGGTCATCAAAGGAGGGCAGGCAGCAGAATTCAGCCTTGCGGGACAGGACCATCATTGGTTTTGGGCCAAGGCGACCGTGGATGGAAACGCCATCTGGCTTCATTCAAGCCAGGTTTCCCATCCCTTGGCTGCCCGGTACGCATGGCAGGCTAACCCCACCGCGACCCTGTATAATAAGGCAAACCTGCCCGCGGTCCCCTTCCGCACGGATGATTGGCCCGTGAATTGACCTGGTTTCGACCCCATGCCCAATTCGGTCCGGCCGGTTTGGATTGGAATGGCTCGTGGCACCTTTTCATCCTGCCGGATTAAAAGGAAAAAGCCCGCTCTTGTGGAGCGGGCTTTTTGAAGTTACAACAAGGCGGGCGAATTACTGACCGCTTGGAGCCTCTGCGGGCGTTTCAGGCACGGCAGGCGTATAATCCACCCACTCCAGAATGGCTTTTTGGGCGGCATCACCGATGCGTTGGTTCATTTTGACGATGCGAGTATAGCCACCTTTTCGGTCCTTAAAGATTGGGGCAATTTCCTTGAAAAGGATTTTTGCGGCATCCTCCTGGTGCAAACGGGCAACGGCCAGGCGCCTGTCATGCTGGGTGCCGCTTTTGCCCAATGTCACCATTTTTTCCGCGACAGAACGCGCAGCCTTGGCTCTGGCCAGGGTGGTGGTGACTCTTTTGTGAATGATCAGGCTGCACACCAGATTGGCCAGCATCGCATTGCGATGCTCGGAGGTGCGTCCCAACTTGGCAGTCTTTTTTAAATGGCGCATAACATTTTTTAAATGGCAGAAGCCTCTTCCTTGGGGGTGGAATCCACCAAGCCAGGCTCAAAATTCATCCCCAAGGCGAGACCAAGCGCAGTCAACTTGTCCTTGATTTCGTTCAGGGATTTCTTTCCGAAATTACGGTATTTGAGCATTTCCTGCTCGCTCTTCAGGGCCAGTTGCCCCACGGTGGTGATATTGGCATTGTTCAAGCAATTGGCCGCTCGCACGCTCAGCTCAATTTCATTCACGCTCATGTTGAGAAGCTTTTTCAGCTTGGCCTTCTCATCATCCTGCTTGTCGGCGGCTTCCTCAAACTCGACGGCATTCTTGTCGTACCCCACAAAAACATCCAGATGATGAAGCAGGATGGCGGAAGATTGGGTCAGGGCATCATCAGGCGTAAGCCGCCCATCTGTCCAGATTTCCAAGACCAGCCGGTCATAGTCCGTGCGGTTGCCCACGCGGGCGGCTTCCACATTGTAACGAACGCGGGTGACCGGAGAGAAAAGGGAATCAATCGCCACGACACCAATGGCCTGATCTGGCTTTTTATTTTCGTCGCTCGGGCAGAAACCGCGGCCAATCTGGACGGTTAATTCCATTTCGAGCTTTTTCTTGCGGTCGAGAGTGCAGATGTACTGGTCTGGGTTGACCAATTCGAGGTTTTGGTTGACCTGAATGTCCGCGGCGGTGACAGGGCCCTCCTTGTTTACGGAGAGCAAGATTACCTGTTCATCGCGGGATTGGGCTTTGAATTTGACCTTTTTCAGGTTGAGGACAATATCCGTGACATCCTCAACAACGCCTTCCACAGTGGTGAACTCGTGCATGGCGCCATCAATTTTGACCGAAGTGATGGCTGCGCCCTCGAGGGAGGACAAAAGCACGCGGCGAAGGGAGTTGCCAATGGTATGGCCATATCCGGTTTCGAACGGATCAGCGATGAATTTGGAATAGGTGGCGGTGGCGGAAGATTCATCCTTCTGCAAACGCTTGGGCATTTCAAACCGTCCTAGACGTACTGGCATATTTTCCTTTCAACAATTTTAATCTGATGAGCCGGCCATTTTATTCCCGGGCCGGGACATCCATGTAATTGCTTTTTATTTTGAGTTTAGCGGGAATAAAATTCAACAATGGCCTGTTCGTTGGCGATGGGCTGGATTTCCTCGCGGGTTGGCACGCGCATGACCACGCCCTTGAAATCCTCCTTGTTGAGGGAGAGCCAGTCTGGCACGGCGCGGCTGGTGGAACCTTCCATGTTTTTGGTGGCCAATTGGCGGGACACATTGGTGTTTTTGACACTCACCACGTCATTCACCTTGAGGGCGAAAGAGGGAATGCTGACCTTGCGGCCATTGACGGTTATATGCCCGTGGGACACCATCTGGCGGGCAGCCGCCCTGGTGATGCCCAACCCCAGGTGAAAAACCACGTTGTCGAGACGGGTCTCCAGAATCTGCAGCATGGTCTCGCCGGTGATACCACGCTTGTTTTTGGCCTTCTCATACACCCCGCGAAATTGCTTCTCCATCAGGCCATAGTAATAACGGAGTTTTTGTTTTTCGATAAGCCCCAAGCCGTAATCGGTGGTCTTGCGGCGGGATTTCGGGCCATGAACCCCGGGGGCGTAGTTGCGGCGCTCCAGGTATTTGGTGGGACCAAAAATGGGGACGCCAAAACGGCGGCTGATGCGGACACGGGGACCTGTATAACGAGCCATATATTATAGTGTGTAAAATGCTTCGGATTTGGGTTCAGACGCGACGCTTTTTGCGCGGGCGGCAACCGTTGTGCGGCACCGGGGTGACATCCTTGATGCAGGAAATTTCCAACCCGATGGCTTGGATGGCGCGGATGGCGGATTCGCGTCCGGATCCGGGTCCCTTGACGCGGATTTCCACTTCACGCATCCCATGGGCCATGGCCTGGCGCGCCGCATCTTGAGCCACTTGTTGGGCGGCGTAGGCGGTGCTTTTGCGTGAACCCTTGAAGCCGACCCTGCCGGCGCTGGACCAACCGATCAAATTACCCTGCATGTCGGTGATGGTCACCTGTGTGTTGTTGAAAGTGGCATGGATGTTGGCCACGCCAATGGCAACATTTTTGGCATGCTTTGCCTTGATGATTTTACGGGCATTGGCATCTTCACCCAGCAGTTCCGCCGCAGTGGGTGCGGAGACTGCGGGGGCATCAGGAGCCTTGGCAGGATCAATCACCGCAGTTGCCGCAACCGGCTTGCTTTCCTTTGCAGGTGCAGCCGCGTCACTTTTTCCTTCCGCTTTGGGGGCGGTTTTTTGCTTTTTTTCTTCAGCCATAACGTGAACCTATGCTTGAACTTTATTTAAAAATCAATGGATGCCGGTCTTGGCATTCGGGTTGCGCTGCACACCCACTGTCTTGCGCGGGCCTTTCCGGGTGCGGGCGTTGGTCTGGGTGCGTTGACCGCGCACCGGCAGGCTGCGCTGATGACGCACACCGCGGTAACACTTGATGGCCTGCAAACGCTTCAAATTCATGCCCAACTCACGGCGAAGGTCCCCCTCGATCACATACTTGCCCTCTTGAATGGCATGCACAATCTGGGAAAGCTGCGCCTCCGTC
>DAIDJC010000157.1 GCA_027451565.1 Limisphaerales bacterium
CCCGTCGCCGCCGCTCGCCTGCCTGCCGCTGAAATGCTGGTTCGCCTCCGGCGCAAGTGGTGGTTGGATGCCAAAGCACCTATTTGCCTTGCAACGCATTGATTAACATCGCTTTATATATTAATCGAATTTGGTTGGACCCACAAATTCTGCTGAGGATGCGAATAAACAAGGTTCATCGACGTCTCTAGTTGATAAACTGGCATAAAATGGATAAATCATAAAACCTTTGAATGTCTGCCAGTTGCAATCGGAGAAACAATGCCGCCTGCCTCGCGGGCGCTGCGGTGGATGCGATAAGGTTTAAACGGTGAAAGAGGCAGGCCTAGGCAATTGGTAAGTAAGGCCTGACTTTTAATGCTTTTTCGCCCCAAACTGTTGCCAAAAGACTTTATCCTGTAAATCCTGTTTATCATGTCCAATACCTCAATTGCGAACCCGGCAGGAAATGGAGACAGGATTAACAGGATGGACAGGATGCCAAAATGGAGGATCGAGGACTGACAAAAGGCGCTGGGTTCGTTCATGGGTTTGGAATTGGCGGCTGCGATGTTGGCGTGAAATGGGTTAAGATTATTATAGATAAAATAACGAACGCCAGGTGGGGACACCCGGCCAACAGGATAGCGCATCCATGGCTATACGCCCGGTTGGGTCCTTTTCCGACGCATTTCAATACGCGTATTGACCAATGGTTGTGAGGCATCCACAGGCGTTTAACTGGAAGAAAATCCGCCAGCAAGTAGCCCTGACAGTCTGAAACAGCTTCGGTTCCAAATCAACCGGTCGTTCTAACACGAGAAATCCCACTCGCCAGTGGATCCCTCCTTCACCGCTTACGCTCACACGGCTCCATTGCCGCAGGGCATAATCGCAAGCTTTGAGGAACTTTCTGCCCGGGGCCGTTTTACGGGGGCGCATCTCAGTTTTTAAACCGCCCAAGTTGGCGGGGAGGAGAGAACTGTGGCCAAATCACTTTCCTGCAACTTGTCGGCCAGCAGGCCCAGCCACCCCTGCTTTGCACACCGGCAGCGATGAATATCCGTGTGCCCAATGCGTCCGCTGGCAGGCCGGGTGCCGCGCATGGAACCGTAATGTCGTCGCAGTCGGGAAAAATCAGGAGCGGAAGGATTGAGAGTGACCGCCTGCCCTTTGGCGTCCAGATAAAGGTACCCGACCTCTTCGGTTGGCAACTGGTTGAACAGGGCTTTGGCTTCCGTCAGTGCCTGGGTCCATTGCCGTTTGCATTCCACCAGGTTCACCGGCTTGCGCAGCAATAAATTTTCCAGCCGGCTGGCGGGATAATGCGCCAGCCGCTGGGCTTCCTCGATCAAAAACTGCGGGGTGAATCCCGCGGCGCGTCCTTGCCGCAAGCCGCCCAAGCCAGCGCCCCGAGGCTCAGGACATTCCGTTTCAAAAACAGCACGTCCAGATAATCGCGCAGTTCGCCGCGCCCGGCCAGTGCCAGCAACTTGTTGGTCGCGCCATCGAGCGTGTGCAGCACGAAGCCAAATTCCGCATCGGCCTTCACCGGAAAAATCCGGAAGGCCGAGTCATGGCGCTGCTGATGGCGCAATGGAAACTGGAACTTCCCCCGCACCCGCCCCTACGGATCATGACCGCTGCCGTCACAGTAAATCAGACGATGTAGTGACAACCTTTGCCGTCGGTGGCGTCAAAAACCCAACAAAACGAGTTCGCCTGTTTTGCGATCGTCCCGGGTAGCGGAAGTCGGGCTAAGGCCGCTTACCCATAATATGCAATGGGGACCTGAGGCGACTTGCTCTTTTTGGCCGTTTGGCAGGTTTCACGCTTCCCACGAGGGTTACGGGGCGGTTCAATGGGTTTTTTTTGAGATTTGTTTCAACACGTGTATCCCCAAATCCTTGCGGTATTGGGCAGGCGTCATGCCGGTGGACATTTTGAAGGCGACCCAGAAACTGTTGGCGCTGCCATACCCGCATAGGGAGGCGATGGATTCGAGTTTATGACTGGTTTCGTGGAGCATTTTTTTGGCGCGCTCGATGCGGACCCGGTGTATTTCCTCGCCTGGAGGGCGCCCAACGTGTTGGGTGAAAGCCTGGTAAAAGCTGCGCACGGACATGGAAGCGATTCCAGCGAGATCATTCACGGTCAGGGGTTTGTGGCAATGGCTCCAGATATGGCGCAGGCTGCGGGCGATTCCAGGGTGGGGAATCATCAAAGAATCACTGCTTTTGCGCACGATGAGTTCCAGAGGAGGGATGCGCACCGGTTCGGGAGCTACGGTCCGGCCCCGCATGAGTTGATCCAGGATTTCCGCCCCCCGATACCCGACAAGCTCCAGGTTGGTGTTGATACTGGAAATGGGGGTGGTCATGGAAGCGACAGCGAGGAGGGAATTATCCATGCCAACGATGCTGACCTGGTCGGGAACCTGGAGATTGAGGCGTTCGCAGGTTTCAAGAACCTCGAGGGCGTGGTCATCGGATGCTGCGAACAGTGCGAGGGGCTTTGAGGCGTGCCGGAGTTCAGAGGCCAGCCAGTCGCGCTTCCTGCGCCATTGGTAGAGGCCGGTGTTGTAGGCGGGGGATAGGTGCCATCGAAACCATTGGCAAGTGTTGCCCGAAGCGGTGATGAATTGGGTGAAAGCGGCGCCTCCTTCTTCAAAAGCCCAATTATCCCGATCGCTATAGAAGGCAAAGTTTTTAAAACCTCGGGAAAGGAAATGATCCGCAACCAATTGTCCACAGGCATGATGATCCACCAGGACGCGGGGGAAGGCGAGTTGAGGCCGCCGGAAACTGAAATCCACCGTTGGTTTTTTGGCATCCAGGACAAATTCAGCCAGATCATCCCCGATGCCGAGCCAGGCGAGGATGCCATCGCCTTCCCAGCCCCATGGGACAACGCGTTCACGGGTCACATCAGAGCACAAATGCCAGTGATGTTCCTGGGCATATTTTTCAATGCCGGAGTGGAGCCGGTAATCATACCAGCCCAAGGCCAGAAGGACTCGAGGAGTTTTGGCTGGCATAGGTTGTGAGGCGCTCATGAGAACGGATGGGCAGGGAAGGTTCAAGCTATTTATAAAATGATTTTACGGCCATGAGATGAAAGGCGCGTGAAAAAGCGGGACATGGAAACAGCTTGAAAAAACGGCTTGTCAGGCCGGCGCCATTGGCGAATACCCGGGGACAATCAGGCTGCCGGCTTCAAAGTGCGGCAGGAGGAGAAGACAGGGGCGGTCGCAGGATTTTCAATGTTTTTTGCAGGACACGTAGATTGAGCATTTTTGAATTTAAGGGAGAATGGGAGAATCAAAACAACACACCGAACGACAACGTTTTTTTCGACCATGCAAACAAACAACATTCAGATTGAATCGAAAATCAGGAAGCCATTCGGGATGAGATATGAGAATCCGCCTGGTTCGGGCGCCGGATTCACCTTGATCGAACTTTTGGTGGTGATCGCGATTATTGCGATATTAGCTGCGATGCTTTTGCCGGCTCTGAACAAGGCCAAGATAAGGGCCCAAACCATTTCCTGCGCCAGCAACCTGCGTCAATTGCAATTGGCAGACATATTATATGCGAATGACTTTCAAGGCTACTTAGCCCCCAATCCCGACGGGGCAGGCAACCCCCCGGCCGGTGAAAGCGCGCAGCGCCCCGACTGGGTGGCGGGGCAGATGAGCCTTGGAGGTTCGACGGATAACACAAACACAGATCTGCTGGTGGGGCCGGAGTGGTCGCAGTTTGGTTCGCTGGGACCCTACACAAAAAGCCCGGGCGTTTACCATTGTCCTGCCGACCAGACCGTTGGGCAGGGCCAGACTTTGCAAAGGGTGAGGTCGTATTCCATGAACGGATATGTGGCGCCGCACAATATCAATGATGGGATAAGCGGAATCAGTTATAGCATGACTCAAAGCGGTGGTGAGTATTACGAGAAGGATACGGATTTTAGACATCTGAGCGCATCAGACTGTTGTGTCTTCGTGGAGGAGGCGTACGCATCACTTAATGACGGATTTTTTTGGTCGCCATCGGTCTCCTCGCCCTGGAATATTCGGGATCGCCCGCAACGGGCGCATGGTGGGGTTGTGACGGTTTTTTCGTATGCGGATGGGCATGTGGAAATGCACAAATGGCTTACACCAGTTTTTGGAAACCCGAATACAACATCAGCAGTGGGCAACGCGGACGTTGCATGGCTTGACGCACACACTACCTATCCGTAATCGGAAAAAATTGATTTGAGCAAAAAACCGGCGCGCTAGCGTCAAAATTCAAACCTCCAACCATGAAAATAGAAATAAAACAAACGAAATGCAGCACTGGGATCCGTTCCCAATGCAAAACCGGCGGCCTTTTGGCGGGCTTGCTGCTCGCGGGTTGCCTTGCGGCATCAGCCCAACAGACAGTGTTTTACGACACTTTCAGCACCAGCAGTCTGAATCAGACCAATATAGCCGGTGGAATACCCGGAGGAACGCCGACGGAGAGCCAGACCAGTTACACGGTGGCTTCGGGCAAAAATGCCCTGGCCACATTCATCACCACGAATCATCTGGACTTGATCACTTCCGCCACATCTTCCGGAAACAGCGAGGTTCAGGCTGTTTTCACCAAGTACCCTGTGACGCTGGCGTCGGTGGGGGACTATATTGAGATGACGTACACGTTCACGGACACAAAGCCGATTTTGCAAAGCAGCAGCGCAACCACGGCGGCATTGTTTATGGGTTTATTCGATTCCGGCGGAGTACCGCCGCAGAGTGGCACGGTTCTTCAAAACGGGGGCACTTACACTTCCAGCCAGACCAGTGCAGATACTGGTGGGACCATGGGATGGCAGGGGTATAATGCGCAAATCTATAATAACTACACATGGTATTTGGGTGCTCGTCCAGCACAGACGGCAGCCAACAACCTGAATCAACTGCTGTTGTATAATTATCCCCTCTCTGCAGGATCACATAACGGGGGCAACCCTGGATCGCCCAATCTGGTTCCGGGTGCGCAGTACACCTGCCAGTTGCGGGTCACGCTTTCCGGCGCTGGTGCTCTGTCGGTGTCCAACGCCCTGTACACGGGAGTGGGGACGGGCGGCACGCTGTTTTACAGCAATGCCTGGTCCAATATCACAGGCAGTGAATTTCTGACCACTAATTTTGATTCGCTGGCCATTGGATACCGGGCGGCGAACAGTGTCGTTTGGACCAATGACATCAATTCCATCACCGTGGTTGCCTCGCTGGCTGCCCAGGCGGGTCCTTATTTTTATGTGACTTCGAGTGGCAACCCATGCGCAGGAGGTTTGACAATAGGGCTTAGCGGGTCAGTGACGACTAACGCCTACCTGCTTTATACTAATGGAGCCTATTCTGGTGAAACGGTTGTAGGCACGGGCAGTCCTTTGAGTTTTGGACTTCAAACCACCTCTGGCCAGTACACGGTCATGGCCAGCAACACCATCACCGGCAGCGAGGGACCCATGCTGGGCAGCGCCGGTATTTTTGTGGGGCAGCCAGCCATCACCAACCAACCCGCATCGGTGACGGTGGTCACCAATGTTGCAGCTCAATTTTCTGTGCAGGCCTCTGGCAACGAATTAACCTATCAATGGTATCGGAATGGAACAGCAATGACCAATGGTGGCAATATATCCGGCGCCGAATCTTCCATTTTGACTGTTAATCCCACAGGAGCCGGGGACGTGGAATCGGGTGTGAATGGATATTATGTGGTATTGCAGGATCCATGTGGAAACATAGTTACATCCACTCCCTATGCGTCCCTCACGCTGATACCGCCGCATAACCTGACATGGCAGGGTGGCAATCCAGGATCTGCTTGGGATTACTCGGACCTCAACTTCACCAATCCGGCAGGCACACCCCAGGCATTTGTGAATGGAGATGATGTCACCTTTAATGACAATTCCAGCTTCACCACCGTGACCGTAAGCAACAACATGACGCCGACCTTGGTGACAGTCAATGCGACGCAAGCCTACACCATCAATGGATCGGACGCCATCGTTGGTTTCGGCCAGTTGCAGGATCTTGGCACTGGAATCCTCACCATAGCCAATGACAACACCTACACTGGGGGAACGCTGGTTGTGACCAATGCGACGCTGCAGCTAGGCGATGGAACCTCCACACATGGATCTTTGCATGGAACTGTGACGGTGGAAACCAATGCAATCCTGGATTATTTGTTTGCCGGCCCTGGATCCTCAGGCCAGGTCAACACCTACAACTCACTTGCTGGTAGTGGTGTGGTCAATGTGATGGATAATAATGGCAGCACGGTGGCCACATTAACAACTGCGGTTAGCAGCAATTTCAACGGAACAATCAATATTCAAGGCTATACGGACCTGCATGCCTCTGATGGAAACGCTGGATACGCGCTAGGGAACGGTGCCACGGTGAACGTGGCAAGCGGCACTCAGGCGTGGTTGGATCGTTCTGCGACTGCCTATAACGATACATTCAACATCAGTGGCACGGGCTGGCTTGGAGCCACCCCGCAAACTGGTGCGATAAGGATCTATGGAAGCACAATCAATGGTCCGGTGAACTTGTTGGCGAACGCCCGCATCGGCGGGACCATTAATGGCGGAACCATCCAAAGCGTCATTTCAGGTCCCTACCAGATGGAAGTGTGGGGCACCGCGGGATCTTATGTGCTGAATCTGGGGCCAACCAATGGCATGCCTCAGGGTTATGGTTCCACCTTGATCACATCCGGATCCATCAATGCGATGAATACGAACGCCATCAGCACGGGGCCCTTGACGCTGGACCTGGCTGGGGATTTGCGATTGAACGGGAATAACCTGACGGTTTCGAATTTGTCCAGCATCAATTCCGGGCAGGTAACGAGCACCACTGGTCCGACCATTCGCAACAACAACAGCAAGGTGGCGGCCACGCTAACCGTGGGCACGGATGGTACCAGCACTGAATTTGACGGCACCTTCTTAAATGGTGGTGCGGCACCGCTTGGACTGACCAAGGTTGGGGCGGGGGTGCTGACCCTAACCGGAGTGAATACCAACACGGGGGCTGTGACCGTGCTGGGAGGGAGCATCCTGTTAAGCGGATCCGGATCATTTGGCCAGGCCTCTGTCATCGCCGTGGGACCGGGCGGCATATTTGACGTCAGCGCACGCACGGACACCACCCTGACGCTGAATGCGGTACAAACGCTCGAACATGCCGGGGGCGTGGCCGGACCAATCACTGTGACAGGCAATGTGAACCTGGGAGGAACACTGCTACTGGGAGTGAATCATATGGGTCTGGCCAATGACACCTTGGCGGCCAGTGGAACCGTGACCTATGGAGGAACACTGGCAGTGACCAACTTGGGTGCTGCTTTGCAAACCGGAGACAGCTTCCAATTGTTTCCGGGAGCCACAGCCGGTTTTGCCTCCTTTAACCTTCAAACTGTTGATTCGGCCAATAACACGGTTTACACATGGAACAATACCGTGGCAACCGATGGCAAAATCACGGTGGCATCGGTTGCGCCGCTTGTGAATACAAAATCCGCCCCTGTTACCTACCTGGTGAGCGGGGGAAATCTGACCCTCTCGTGGCCGCCGGATCATCTGGGCTGGTACTTGCAGGAACAAACCAACGGACTTGCAACCGGCTTGACAACAAATTGGGTGACCGTTCCAACGAGTGACACTGTCACGCAAATGACGCTTCCCTTGGGAGCGACCAATGGCGCGGTGTTCTTCCGGATGGTTTACACCAATGCGCCTTAAGTCCTTGGATGGTGGTGTGGGGAAAGGTTGGGGTTGATGAGTCGAGGCGGGCAACCGTTGAGAACCGGTTGCCCGCCTTCAAATTGACCGGGACTGGAAATGGAATAAGGTCCAAGCCGTGCAAATGAAGGGAATCCGGGCGGGGTTGGACGCGTGGAATCATTTGTGCGACATTGAATTATTTGATGACATCAAGTCGGGTAATCATTTATGAAACGCATTTTTATTTGGATTTGTTCATTTTACTTGGTTGTGACGGGGT
>DAIDJC010000158.1 GCA_027451565.1 Limisphaerales bacterium
AAATCAAACTGATTTGTCACTTGACTATTTCAATTTGGATCCCTAAAATTTAACCATAATTTAACTTGAATTGGAAACCGGTTCAAGGATGTGATTAAAAGAAGTAAAAAACGTACGTTTTTGGATTAATTACTGGTTTCTTTAACGAAAAAGCACTGTGGACCTCAAAGACATCAAAGCCATCATTGATTTGATGAAGAAGAACTCCATAACGGAGTTTGAACTGGAGCAAAAAGACTCGAAGCTACGTCTCAAGCGAGGTGGCGCCATTGGGTTGGCGGGCTCAGGCAGCGACGAACCCAATATGCCGGCGCCCGCACCCCTGGCACCGCCTTTGGTTCCGGTGCCAGCTTTGCCGGCGCCTGCAGCAAATACAGGCGAGGTGGAAATCAAATCACCAATGATAGGAACTTTTTATCGTTCACCATCTCCGGAGTCCGCCCCTTATGTGGACATTGGAACCGAGGTGAATGCGGACACCGTTGTGGCGATCATCGAAGCAATGAAAGTCATGAATGAAATCAAGTCCGAGCTTCGGGGCGTAATCACCCAAATGTTGGTCGAAAACGGCAAGCCTGTTGAGTTTGGTCAACCTTTGTTCAAAATCCGCCCCTCCTGAACGGCGCACCCCTTCAACATGTTCGAAAAAGTCCTGGTAGCCAACCGCGGCGAAATTGCCGTACGCATCATTCGCGCCTGCAAAGAATTGAATATCCGCACCGTGGCGGTTTATTCCGAGGTGGACGCCAATTCCATGCACGTCCAAATGGCGGATGAAGCCATCTGCATCGGCAAATCCCCATCCTCCGAAAGCTATTTGCGCATAGACCGCATCATCAGTGCGGCTGAGATTGCCGATGTGGATGCGATTCACCCCGGCTATGGATTTTTATCCGAGAACGCCCATTTTGCCGAGGTTTGCGAGAGTTGCAACATTCGGTTCATAGGTCCCCAGGCCCGGGCTATGAACGCCCTGTCCGACAAGGCGGTAAGCCGGGCGCTGGCCAAAAAAGCCGGCGTGGAAACCCCGCCCGGTTCCGAAGGAATCGTTGAAAAGGAGCAGGATGCCCTGATTGTGGCCAAAAGGATTGGGTACCCCGTCATGATCAAGGCCGTGGCGGGAGGCGGCGGTCGGGGAATGCGCATAGCGCACAACGACATTTCATTGGTCAAGGGTTTTCATACCGCTCGCGCCGAAGCCGAAAAGGCCTTTGGCAACTCGGGCGTTTACATCGAAAAATTCATCGAGAATCCGCATCATATTGAAATCCAGATCCTTGGAGACTCCAAAGGAAAGATCATCCACCTGGGGGAACGAGATTGTTCGGTGCAGCGCAGGAACCAGAAATTGATCGAGGAATCACCCTCTCCGCTGCTCGAGAACCGTTTTAAGAAATTGAGGGAAAAGATTGGCAAGGCGGCTGTGCGAATTGCCGAGGCGGCCCGTTACACCAATGCGGGCACCGTGGAATTCATCGTGGATGACCATGGCAACTATTACTTCCTGGAGGTAAACAAGCGGATTCAAGTGGAGCATCCCGTGACCGAAGAAGTCACCGGGGTGGACTTGGTTCGCGCCCAAATCGAGATAGCCATGGGCGAACCGTTGAGGATATCGCAGGGCGACATTGAAATAAAAGGTCACGCGATTGAATGCCGGATCAATGCGGAAGACCCATTTGATGATTTTCGCCCCAGCCCGGGCCGGATTGAGATGTATTACCAGCCTGGGGGGCGCGGCGTGAGGATGGAAACCCATGCTTATGCGGGCTACACCATACCGCCCACGTACGATTCCATGATAGGCAAGCTGATAGTGACCGGAAAAGACCGGAGAGACGCCATTGACCGGATGAATCGCGCCTTGAACGAATATTTGATCACAGGGGTCAAGACCACCATTTCCTTCCAGCAGGCGATCATGCAGGACCCCAATTTCCGGCGCGGGGTTTACTCAACCAACTTTGTGGAGCAGCTTCTGGGCGGTGCGCGGCGCGGATTAATTGAGGAAAAAGCCTGAACTGCGGGACGTTCGCGGGACGGAAAGCGGGATGGCGCGGGCGGGAAGCTCCTATTTGGCAATGGTTTTTTAAATTCGTCTCTTGACCTTTCATCCGCCTTGGTCTTAACTGTGCAAGTTAGGCACACTCATGCTTGAGCAATTCAAAAGCTTGTTCTCCAACGATATTGGTATAGACCTTGGCACTGCAAATTCCCTTGTCTATGTGCGGGACCGCGGGATAGTCCTGCGGGAACCTTCAGTGGTGGCCATTCAAGCGGGCACAACCAACGTGATGGCAGTGGGCGAGGAGGCCAAGAGAATGCTTGGCCGCACCCCGGGCAACATTGTGGCGATCCGCCCCATGAAAGACGGCGTGATCGCCGACTTCGAGATCACCGAGGCAATGCTGCGGCACTTCATTCAGAAGGTGCATCACCGGAAGTTGATAGCCCCGAGAGTGGTGGTGGCCGTGCCATCGGGCATTACCGAAGTGGAGAAACGGGCAGTCAAGGATTCCGCGTCCCATGCCGGGGCGCGCGAAGTCTATCTGATTGAGCAACCCATGGCCTCCGCCATTGGGGTTGGCTTGCCTGTGCATGAACCGGCTGGAAACATGATCGTGGATATTGGCGGGGGCACCTGCGAGATCGCAATCATTTCACTGGCCGGAATCGTCTTCAGCCGCAGCCTGAGGGTTGGCGGAGACGAATTGGACACTACTATTATTGCCCACATGAAGCGTGCCTACAACATGATGATAGGTGAGCGCACCGCAGAAGAGATCAAAATTAGAATAGGCTCCGCATTTCCTTTGGAACAGGAACTGACCATGGATGTCAAGGGCCGGGACCTCAGCACAGGCCTGCCCAAGACATTGACCATCCGGTCCGAGGAAATCCGGGAAGCCTTGCAGGAACCGCTTTCGAGCATTCTGGAATCCATCCGGATCACCTTGGAACGCTGCCCTCCGGAACTGGCCTCCGATCTGGTGGATCGGGGATTGGTGATGGCCGGCGGCGGGTCATTGATCAGGGGAATAGACCGTTTGGTGGCTGGCGAGACCGGCCTGCCGGTTCATTTGGCAGAGGACCCGATGAGTGCAGTGGCGGAGGGGACGGGCCGCGTCTTGCAGGAAATTGAATTCCTCAAGCGCGTCGCAACCAACGCCAAGTATTGATTTCCTCCAGCGTTCACCTGCGCGCGGCTGGAAGGCCGCAGGGCAGGATGTTCAAACAAAAAAATTATTTTGTGCCGGGTTTGGCGGTTTTGGTGGCAGTCTTATTATTAAGCCTGCCATCGGGTTCCGCCATGCGCATTCGGTGGGTGGTGGGAAGCTGGTTTCTGCCCCTTTTTGGATTCGCCTCCGCCTCACAACAAATCCCCGCAGACCTAGCGGACATAGCCCTGCCCCGTCATGAGCTTCTCCGCGAGATTCACTCCCTTCGCCAGCAAAACGACCAGTTGAAGATACGTGCATTCCAGGCTGATGCCTTGGAGCAGGAAAATGGACAGCTAAGAGCCCTTTTGCACTGGCAAAGCCAGGCCCCATGGCATCTCAAGGCCGCCACGGTCGTCATGAGAGACCCGGCAAACTGGTGGCGAACGGTGCAAATTGACCTGGGCAGCAGGGACGGCTTGCGCGAAAATCTTCCGGTCCTGACCCCGGATGGATTGGCCGGACGGATAAGTTGGGTCGGCATCAACAGTTCCCAAGTGCTTTTGCTGGGGGATCCCAATTGCCGGGTTTCAGCCCAGGTGATGGATCCACCCGGAGATGTGGGAATTCTGGGTGTCGGCGGCCCGTTGGACTCGTCGCTGCTGGATTTGAATTATTTGCCCGGAGACGCCGGCCTTAAACCGGGGCAGAACGTGGTGACCAGCGGTTTGGGAGGCGTTTTTCCCCGGGGCATTCCCATTGGCAAAATTGCCGACTTCCAAACCTTGGAATATGGGCTCACAACCCAGGCACGCGTCAAGCTGAACGTGGACCTGGGCGCCTTGGATCATGTTTTCGTTCTCTTTCCCTGAAGCCATGAACCTGACCCAAACCACCATCCTGCTGGTATTTGCCTTTCTGGCCGTCTTTGCGGAATCGGCTTTGTCGGGGTTCAGGACTTTCCTGGGCGCCCAGCCGGATTTATTGCCGGCTTTGATGGTTTACGCCGCCTTGTGCCTGGATATTTGGACTGTGACAGCGCTGGCGGTGCTCGGCGGGGTGGGTTTCGACACGCTATCGGCCAATCAGTTGGGGGCAAGCATTCTCCCCTTGTTGCTGGTGGGAATCCTTATTTTTGCGCGCCGGGACCTTATCCTGCGCAGCCTGCCATTTGCCCAATGCGTGCTGGGCGGCGCAGCCTGCGCCATCGTCCCGGCCCTGACTTTGGTTTTACTTTTGAATGAGGGCAGCCAACCCCTTCTAGGTTGGGGATCCCTTTGGCAGTGGCTGGTAATGATCGTGGTCGGCGCGGCGGTCACGCCGGGTTTGTTTATGTTTTTTGAGTGGTGCAACCAGGCCCTGGGTTACCCGCCCGCCAAGGAATTCAGTTTCCGGCCTGACAGGGAAATACTTCGGGACCGGAACAAATGAGCGCGCCAAAGCCATTTCAGCCCTGCACCTTGTTATTGAACAAAGCTCAATGAGCCATGTTGATTTTTGACGAATTAAAAAAGAATGACCCGCAACTGAGGCTGGTGGCCCTGGTTTTGGTCGCAGGCTTCCTGACACTGCTCACCGGGCTTTGGTGGGTCCAGGTGGTCACGTCGCGCAAATACCAAACCCACCAGGAAACCCAGGCCTACCGAACCATCCGGATCCCTGCCATTCGCGGGAAAATCCTGGACAGGGAAGGCCGTGTTTTGGCTGAAAACCGTCCGCGCTACAACCTGTGTGTTTACTTTGATGACTTGGGCGGCGCCTTTCAGCAGGAATACGACCGACTGCGGCCCCAGCCGGTGGCGACATCCGGCGGCATAGGCTGGAAATTCTGGCGCCGCTCCTCTTCCAGCCACCTCAACCGGATGCGGTTAAGCCGGGCGCAAATAGATGCCCTGACATGGCAGGCGCGATTCAATGTGGTGGATGAAATCTGTCGGCGGGTGGGCGCCCAGTTGGGCGTTTCGCTGCCCCTGGATCCCAAGCGTTTTGTGCGCAGTTACGAGGAGGAGCGGGCCATGCCGTTTGTCATCATGCCCAACCTCAACGACGCCCAGATGGCGCGTTTTGAGGAGAACCAGCAGGACGACCATGGCGTGAACCTTCAGTTGCTGGCTGTCCGCTATTATCCCTATCACACCACGGCCGCCCACGTTTTAGGGGAAATGCAGCAGGACAACCAGTCCGCCGCAGGCGAAGATTCCTTTTTCAATTATCGTCTGCCTGATTACCGGGGTGTGACCGGTGTGGAGGCGATTTACGATGACCAGTTGCATGGCCACGCCGGAATGGATTCAGTCCTGGTGAACAGCCAGGGGCTTCGCCAGTCCGAGGTGGTGGTAAGCCAGCCTGAGGCCGGGGAAAATCTGGTGTTGACCCTGGACCTGGACATCCAGCAGGCTGCAGAATCCTCCATACTGAAGAATCAGGGACCCAATGCCTCCGCCTCCGCCGTGGTCATGGAGGTGCATAGCGGCGACGTCCTGGCACTGGCATCATCCCCCACCTTTGATCCCAATGATTTTGCCCAGGGCATCACCGCCGCGAAATACAAGGAAATCCAACAGCTTACCGCTGAAAAAAACCGGGCCACCATTGAAAATTACGCGCCTGGGTCCATCTTCAAAACCGTCGTTGCGCTGGCAGCCTTGGAGCGCGGGTTAAATCCGCATGCGATTTATGATGTCCAGGAAAACCCGGAACGGCCGGGGCGCGGCTGTATTTACATCGGCCGGCGTAAAATCGAGGACACGGCGCCGCCAGGCCCGTATGATTTTGAAAAAGCCTTCATGCATTCCAGCAACGCATATTTCATCACAAACGGCCTGAGGGCGGGCGTGGAAAACATCATACGGATGGGCGACCGCTTTCATCTGGGCGAACGCACCGGGTTGCTGCCCCACCAGGAAACCGCCGGCGAATTTCCAACCCTGGCCCGCGTCACTGCACCCGAATGGCGCGCAGGCGACACGGCCAACCTGTGCATCGGCCAGGGAGAAATTGCCGTCACCCCGATTCAAATGGCGGTGCTCATCTCCGCCATTGCAAACGGCGGGTCTGTGTTGTGGCCGCAACTGGTGGACCATTTTGAATCCATGGACACGCCCCCGGCGCCCAATCCATCCCGGTTCTCCGCCGGCCTGGTACGGGATGAATTAAACGTCAGCGCCAGGAGTCTCCAGGTGGTTCGCCATGCCATGCTGGCAGACGTTCAGTCACAAGGAGGTTCCGGAACCCGGGCCGCCGTGCCCGGATTTGAAATCTGCGGCAAAACCGGCACCGCCCAAATCCAGGATGTCCACAACCGGACAGTGGGCCATAATTATTGGTTCGCCTCTTTTGCCCCCTACGAAAACCCCAAATACGCCGTCGTGGTGATGGTGCAATCCTATGTGGAGGGCGGATCAGGCGGTTTGGTCTGCGGACCGATTGCCCATGATATTTACGAGGAAATCATCCAGAAAACCGCCGCCCCGAACAGTCTGGCCAATCGCAAAGTAAAACCAAACAGCCTCCCATCTCCGCCCCTATGATCATCCACTCTCCAAACCCAAGCCCCAAAGGGCCATCTCACGCCCCTCTTGCCATGGAATAAAACCGGAAGACCGCACACCCAAACCATGTACGAAATGCACCTCAATGACCACCCGGCCCGGGTTGACCGCCTTCAATTGGCGGCCTTGGCCGGTCTGTTGGTCATGGGGACTTTGTTCGTGTACAGCGCCACTCTGGCTGGCGGAAGCGCCGCCCTGCCTTGGTACGATGACATCTGGGTGCGGCAGGTTTTCTGGTACCTCATCGGACTGGGTTCAGCCGCGATGATCTGTATTGTGGATTATCATGTCCTGGCCCGATGGTCATTGGTCGCCTATGGCTTGATGATACTGTGTCTGGTGGCCGTTCTGATTCCGCATATCGGACAAACCCATGGCTGGGGAGCCAGGCGATGGATAGACCTGCCCTTTTTCCAGTTTCAACCGAGTGAATTTGCCAAGCTGGGATTCATTCTTGCCGCAGCCCATTTTCTTAGCCGACCCGCCGATGAGCTTTCCCAGCCCTTGGTTTTCTGGAAAGGCGTCGCCCTCATGCTGCTGCCCTTTGGTTTGATTCTCAAGGAGCCGGACCTTGGGTCGGCCCTCGTCCTGATTCCCACGGGAGTGGTGATGATGCTGGTGGCTGGCACTCCCAAAAGGTACCTGATCAAACTGGGACTCATTGTCGGCCTGCTGGGCATCCTGGTCCTTGCAGACGTCTTGTTTGCACCGCGCGGTTTGCAGATTAAAATGCAGGATTACCAGCGCCAGAGGCTGCTGGTTTATTTTGGAATTGATTTTGCCAACAAGAACGCAACCCCCGAGGAGCGCGCCAAAGCCCAGCGACTGCGAGCGGATAAATCGTACCAGGTCACACAGGCGTTGATTTCGGTTGGATCCGGCGGCCTGTTTGGCAAGGGCTGGTGCAAGGGAAACCAAACGGCCCTGGGCTACCTGCCCGCGGGAGCCGCCCATAATGATTTCATTTTCTCCGTGATAGCCGAGGAGGAAGGATTCGTCGGCAGCCTTGTGGTGCTGACGCTGTATGCTGTGATTCTATTTTCCGGACTGAGAATTGCAAGCCAGGCGCGCGATCGCCTGGGCAAACTCGTGGCCGTGGGGGTGGTAACCCTCATTTTCAGCCACGTTTTCGTTAATATCGGCATGAACATTCGCATCGTCCCGGTTACTGGCATACCCCTGCCGCTGTTGAGTTATGGCGGATCCTCAGTGTTATGCTCGTTGATCGCACTGGGCCTGATGCAAAACGTATATATCCATCGAAGAGGTTATTAACCTATGAACAACAACTCAT
>DAIDJC010000159.1 GCA_027451565.1 Limisphaerales bacterium
TCAACGGCAACCATGTGGCGGTGAATCTGAACGGCATTCCCAACGACCCGGTGGCCGTGCCCATCACCAATGCCTTGAACAACGGGAACATCTGGTATGCGTGGATTGATTACGAAGGCGTTTCGCAAGACCTGGAAGTGCGCGTTTCCGAAATTCCGATCCGCCCGCTGGCTCCCACACTGGAGGCCTCGGTGGACCTGCCCGGTCTGCTGGGCGGCACCAACGCCTTTGTGGGCTTCACCGCCGCCACCGGGGACGCCTACAACGAACAGAACATCCTTTCGTGGAAATTCTCAGCGCTGCCCACGACGCGGTTTACCGGAACCTTCAACGCCACGAACCTGCCCCCCGGATTGCAGATTGACAAGGGCCTGGTGATGGTCCGGCACATTTACGCGGTGTCCGGGGTGACGTACACGAATTACTCGTACGTCCCCATCAACATCGTCTCAAACTTGAACGCGCAGATCGCCTTTGAATCCGGGATAGCGGAACTGAACCCCGCAAGCGCGCTTCCGAACCCAAACGCGATTGACCTGGCGATCAGCAACAATGCGTATGCATTGGACTCGTTTGATACTTTTCAATATGCGATGCTGGCCAGCTACACCAACTCCGGATCTGGCGGCGAAGGGGCGGTGATTAATTATGACAACCCGGACTATATCAACTTTGCGCCCTACTATGACAACTTGGGTTTTCCTCCGTTCAACATGACGGAGCAGAGCTACACGACATTGCAGGACCAGGTGGCAGCCAATCCGCCGGGGCTTTTTCCGCCGGCCGGCCTTTCCCAACTCCAGATCAACGACCCCGCCAATCCCGGCCCGGACAGCCCGCAATGGATCTCGACGCAGGCGGATGGCAGCATCCAGGGGGACGGGGTGAGCTACAGCCTGGGCACGTTTCTGGGCACCGTGACGGTCCGGCAGCAGATTGTGTACAGCCCGCCCGGACCCATCGCCATCGCATCGCCGCGCAACAACGGTGCCAATTTCCTGTTTGATTTCAGCACGGTTTCAAATCAAACCTACACCGTCTGGTCCAGCACAAGCCTTTCTGGTACGAACTGGGGCAGTTACACCAACCTGACTGGCGATGGGTATTTCCAGGAAATTTCAATTCCGATAACCAACGCACAGCAAAATTATTACCGTCTGAGTTCGCCTTAAACCGGCGACCTGACGGGGCACCCGGCTTTATTTACAACAACTCTTGTTTAAAATGCCTCCTCAGCAGAATTTGTGGGTCCAACCCAATTCCTTTAATCTATAAAGCGATGTTAATCAATGCGTTGCAAGGCAAATAGGCGCTTTGGCATCCAACCACCACTTGCGCCGGAGGCGAACCAGCATTTCAGCGGCAGGCAGGCGAGCGGCGGCGACGGGCTTCGAGCCTCCAGTTCGCGGCGCCGCCGGTCGCCACGCGTAACGGACTCGCCTGCCTGCCGCTGAAATGCGCCATTTTGACCCACAAATTCTGCTATAGACCCTTTAAAATGAAATCCCTGCCTCATCCCCTCAATCGCCTCACGATGCTGGCGCTCTTGGTTCCGTTCATGGCACTTTTTGCCGCCGGGTCCGTCCGCGCGGGACTGACGATGGAGGTGGACCTGAATCGTGCCAACTACCAGGGTTCCCAATCCTACGGGTTTGGCTGCACCCTGAACACGAATAGCACGCCTCCCGGAGGGTTTTCGCTCACAAGCCGGTCTGGCGTTAGTATTCCTCGGTCTTAGACCTATTTGGGATAAGCTCCCTCACCGCGCCTGGCCAGACCGGCTTGGGTACGAAATCAGCATCCTTCCGAATTTTCAAACAGGCTTTTAGAAAACATGAGGGCAGGCAGGACGCACCACTTGGTTGGCGGCTGCCAGCCCTCATGTTTTCTAAACTTCAGCAGGCCGGGAAGCGGCGTGGATAAATTTTTCTCTTATTTGACGGGGAAGCGCCGGTGTGGCCCCCGGTTGGGTGCAAACAAAACCAGCGACTTCAGCGGCGGCGGCGTGCAGGGCATCCAGTTCCATGTCGGCCAGGAGACCCATGACCAGAGTGGCGGTAAATGAATCTCCTGCCCCGACGGTATCCACCACGCGCACGGGCGCGGGGGGCTGGTGCGACCATCTTCCATTCTCGAACAGGATGCTTCCGAGAGGTCCGCGAGTCAAAGCAACCAACCGTGAACCAAATGTCATGGCCAGCCTTTCAATTTGCTGTTCCATGTTTTTTCCAAGTTGAAACATTGAGTTCAGAATGGCCAACTCACTGTCATTGAGCGAACACTTCATTTTGTTTGGGTCGCCTTGTGCGGGCAGTGGAAAAATGCGCGGGAATCCATGCATGCCAATTACAGACCCTACCCTGAGACGCACAAAGCAGAAAATCTGGAATATCCAGTCAGTTCTGGGACCCATCTTTCAAACTCATTGAAAAATAATCCGATAAAAGCCGGAGGCATTGGTCAGATGGGAAATATTTGAATCTAAAAACCCATCCGTTTCGTTGGAACCTGGTAATGCGGCAACAGTTTGCCAGATGTCAACCAGGCTCGGTTCCCATTGAACTAAAAGATTGGTTTCCGCCGCACCGTTCCATTGGAAACTAAAACCCTTTGGGCCGACAGACATGTTTTTAATTTGCGGATGATCATCAATGGATGGAATCCGGCCAATCCGCCACGTATCCGGCACAACACCGCTGGTGATTTGAACTTCATCAATGAAGCCAAGAAAAGTCTCGGGGTTCGCATTCACCGGATAGGCGTTGCGTCCAATAAACATGTTTCCATTATCCTCCACCGGCAAAGGAAGAAATCCTGGTGAACAATTGTTTGTGGCATCGGCTTGCGTTCCATCCTGATTGACAATGGTCAGGCGCATTTGACCAGCAACGCCGCTTAACGTGTCAAAAACCGCCAGCAGATAATGCCATTGGCCGTCGGCATAATTTGCCCCGGTCAAATCCACGGCATTTGTCATTCCAATCGCGCTGTTGGCCATGGCAAACCGCACATCTCCCGGCTCCACTTCGTTCATATCAATCCCATAACGAAATACCTGCCCGGTGTCCGTCCCCTGCGAAATCAATTCCATGATTCCGCTCCCGCTCCGGTTACCGTCCGTCTTGAAGAACAGTTGAATCGAGAACGGGCCGGCAAAGTCCATTTCGTCTCCATACTGGTCTTGGGGAAAAAACAAAGCACCGTCCACATTGGAGATGGCCCCGGCATTGTAGGAAAAAATCCCGGCGGTGTGGCCATTCACAAACATGGATGCAGGAGCAACGTTTGTGCTTAATGTCACCGGCCCCCCAGGCAGGCCATTAAACGTTATCAAATCATCAATCTCTGGGGGCAATGTGCCAGTGGTAAAAATTCCCTGGCCGCTATTTGTGTCTGAATCGGCCACGCCGACAAAAGTTGGCGTGCCGGCATTGTTCGGCGCGGTGATCTGCGACTCCATCCGCCAGTAGGACACTTTGTAAGGTCCGCGCACCGTCAATGGCGCGACGCTGCTGGTCACTGAACCGACGGCGTTACTCACAACCACCTCGTAGTTCACATTGGTTGACGGAACCGCCGCAACCGACAACGTGCTGTTGGTTGCGTTGGAAATCGCCTGGCCGTTATTGTACCACTGATAAATGAAGGGAACGGTGGATCCCGTAGCCGTGACAGTGAAGGTGGCGGGACTGCCGACATTCACCGTTGCCGCCGGACCGGGTTGGCTGCTGATGAATGGCGGCGCGGGAGGCCACGCGGAAGCCAAATTGTAAAGACTCAGGGAGAGCAACTGCGCGCCGCTGCCATTGGCCACGAGGCTGATGGGCTGCGGCCCCGCCAACGGTATTGTACTCATCGGCATGTAAACCAAGCCATTGTTGGCGAAAATTTCCAAAAAACCGCGATCCACGAGGATCTGCAGCGTGATGATGCCATTGATCGGAATCAAAGCATTCGTGACGCCCTCGCAGGACAATTGCTGGGCCTGGCAATTATAAGTTACCTGCACGCCGTCGAGGGTGAAGGTAACGCCAGCAGCAACGCCGGGTTGAAACTGCGCATCAATCTCGAACGCCTCGCCTGTCACCCCGGCCAGCGCGTTCCTGCCGTTGGCCAATGGCTGGGAGGGCCATGTGTTCGTGCCCGTTCGCAGCGCCGCCAGTTCTTTGACGGGGTTGACTAAAATCAGCGGGGTCGAGCCGGTCGTTTCCAAAGTCAGTTGAACGGGAAAATCCATTCCCCCATTGAAAGGCATGCCAGGGTAGTTACCCGTGCTGTTGGCTATCAGGATGCGCCGCCCATCGGATGCGGGCATGTTGTTAAACGTTTGTCCGGCGGCGAAGCTGTTGCCGCGACGAATGCTGAATGGACCGTATTGGGCGGTGAACGCGTCGCCGTCAAACTGCCCCACGTAGTAATTTCCCGCTCCGGCGTAGAATATCCATTTCTGATTATTCAGGTTGCCGTCCAATGGCAGCGGAAACAGTTCCGGCACTTCAATGACACCTGGAAAGTTGAACGTGGAGGTTTGGGTCCAATGCTTGAGATCGGTGGAGGAGAAGAAGCCAAAATCGTTGTTTTGCAGCCAAAACACCATGACCCATTTGTTGCCCGGAGCATACCAGATTGCCTTTGGATCGCGATTGTCGCCGGCCACATTCGGAATGACTGGGTTGTTGGTGTATTTAATCCAAGTGCGTCCCTGGTCGAGACTGTAAGCCATGCTTTGAGTGAAAAGTTGGCCCTCGGACATGAGGTTATTATTACTATGGCCGCCAGCGCTCGTGTAGAAGCTCACGAGGGCATTGGTTCCAAACCCCGCGCTATTGTTCCAATCCACAACCGTGGACCCGGACCAAATCTGGCCCAGGGCATCGCCATACAGCGCTTCAGGAAGCTCCGTCCAATGCACCAGATCGGCGCTCACTGCATTGCCCCAATTTTGGTTTCCCACGACGACATCGTAGGGATTGTGCTGGTAACAGAGGTGGTATTCCCCGTTGAAAAAAGCCATCCCGTTCGGGTCGTTGTTAAATCCGCGCCGAGGCATGAAATGATAAATCGGTCGAAACTCCTCTTGATAAATGGGGGTCGTCGTCACCGGCGTGGTGCTCTGAACGAAATCCTGAAGCTGCAACGAATTCGTCGAGTCAACCCTGACAACCATTTGCGTGTTTTGATAGGCCGACAAATCAAGAAAGGCGTAAAAGTCATAATTCGTCGCGCTTCCAAGGGGCAGATTGAATTCCTGCACCGAAACCCCGTTCACCAGCAAGGCCACCACATGATATGGATTGCCCAACTTCACGGGAAAATTAATAAACTGGTTCGTGGGCACAATGACACCTGTGGTCAACGGGCTGTCCGATTCCAGAATCTGGTCCACGTTCAAATGCCCCCAACCGGCGGTGGCGCTATCCACGATTTGAACCTGCGCCGTTTGTCCCAACAGATTACCCAGATCCCACTGTTCCCAGTCCAAATGCTCCCATTCTCCCGGACCGGCGGCATGGCGAACCACTTTTCCATTCACTAAAAGATTAATGAGTGTTTGGCCGCCATAACCGCCGGCGGCCAGGTAACTGCCGCCGCCGATTAGAAACTTAATGTAATTTCGCTGAATCGTGAACGGGGGGGACGTGAGCGCGCCGGTGCCGCCATCGCCGCCTAGAAAGGTGTTGACCAAGCCGTGTCCAAGATAACCGTCCACCGTTTGCTGGTTGGCCAAAGCCCCCTGCGCCGGACCCGAACCCATTCCGTTGCCAGTGACAGTCCAAGTGCCGCCAGCCAGCCAAATATAATTTGTCTCCTCGAAATCAGACAGAAGAATATCCTGCGCAAAAGCAGATGTGACAAACATCAGAATTGCAAGAACGCCAAATCCCTGAAATTTAACAACTGCCAAATTCATTGTTGCTCCCCGAGCAGCCTCATGATGGCGGGATCGGTGATATTCTTCATGGTCACAGCCTCAACCCCGGTGTCAATCACGCGCGGACTGCTTTGCCCCTTGCAATGAAGTGCCAACACTTGGACTCCATCGTAACCCATTTTGTACGGGTCCTGGACGATCATAGCGACAACCTGCCCCGACTTCAGACCGTCAATGAGGGACTTGGCAGGATCAAAGGCCACCATTTTTACATCGGTGCGGCCCATTTCCTGAAGCGCCTCCAATGCCCCGACAGAAACATCCACATTGCAAGCAAATAGCCCCTGGGCATCGGGATGCCGTTGCAGCATTCCCTCCGTGACTTGCCTGGCAATTTCGGACCTATCCTGCCCGGATTCGGATTCAACAATGGTAATTCCCGGAAATTCAGCAGCCAGGGTGGCCACGAAACCTGAAACGCGTTTTGCAGCGGCATGGGACCCTGAAATATGTCGCACCACGAGAACTTTCCCTTTACCACCCATTGCATTTCCCAAACATCGCGCCGCCATGGCACCACCTTCATAATTGTCCGTGGAAGCGATGCTCAGAAACCGAACGGCATCCAGCCCAGAATCAATGATGACGCAGGGAATATTCATGTCCGCGAGCTTGTTTACAGAATCCACCAATCCCGTGCGATCCACGGGTGAAAGCAGCACTCCACTCACCTTTGCCGCAATTGCCTGGTTCACGAGTTCGATCTGGGGCGTGCAGTTGGTTTCACGGTCGGACCCCCCCCAAGTAATATCGTATCCGTAATCTTTTCCCGCCTCCCTTGCCCCGGCGAAAACCGCCTGCCAATAAACAGTGTTGGTAAGCTTTGTGATCAAAGAAATCACATGCGTCGAATTGGTATTCACAGAAACCGGGGTGGTTTCACTCTGATTATTGCAGCCAACGGCAAATAAAAGGCAGGCCAATGGCAGAAAGGCGTTTAAGTGGGTTTTATTTTTCATAATATTATTGGCATATTAATTGTGCGTTTGTTTGGTTTGTGCTGGACCCAGAGGTTTTAACTGGATGTGGATGAAACTGTGCTTGTATGGATTTCCAATTCCATCCGCCATTTTTATTTTTCATGAATCGGCGCCTGCTTCATTCCATCAGCTGATTCCTGATTGATTTCATTTTCCACATTTTTGCGCCGCCGATATTCCCGCTTCCGTCGGAGCTAAAAAATTCCAAACCGCGGCTTTTCGCGGATGGAAAGGCCAAAAGCGTCAACACCCTCTCCCCGTCATTGACAAATACTTCGACCGAACAAGAATCGGCAAAAATATGCAACTTTACCTTGCGTCCAGCCTCAATAATCGGCGCTGAATAGATGCCTGGAAATTGAGGGTTAAATCCCACATTGCCCGACCGGGTCCGGTCTGCAAAAACTGTTTTATTTTTCCAGTCCACACCAATGACGGTCTCCTCATTTTCGCTTTTGAATATTTTCACACCTTCCAATCCGCTGTTTTCCGGAGGAAGGTCAATCATTAATTCAAAGCGGTCGCCCTGAATCCTGTTCTTCTGCACCCAATCGTTTGCATGCTGCACATCACCCCCTTTGAATTCAAAATATTTTGACCGTAATGCTTTTAATTCCTCAATTGGACGCTGCGTCAAGCGAATGCCATCATCCGTCTGGAGCAAGACAACCTGCCGAGGTATTGACATCGCGCTGCGCCATGGAGAAGTAGGAACCTCCTGTCCGTATTCCCAATTGTTCATCCAGCCAAGCCACAAACGCCGGCCGTCGGATTTGGGAATGTCACTCCAAGAAACTGCCGCATAATAATCCGGGCCGTAATCAAACCACAATGCCGCCTCCTCCGCAGGATGGGCCGCCTCGTCGGCGAGCATGATTTGATCCACGCTGATGTGGCCCCATCCGCCGGTGGCATTGTCCACAATCTGAACGACAGCCTTTTTACCATTAAATTCATGGACGTCCCACGATTTCCATGCGAGTTGT
>DAIDJC010000160.1 GCA_027451565.1 Limisphaerales bacterium
AATAAAGCGGAAAGGCCTGACGCCATCCCACAAGCGGCCGTCATGGGCGGAGATGAAATGATCAAATGCCCATCCCGGGAGGATTGAGGGGATAAATATAGCCAGCGTTATTATTTGGAACCTAGATTTCATCGAGGTGATCATGCCAGTTGAATTTCAAAAGGAGCGAAGTGGCCAACAAGATGAAGGCGCAGGCGGCCACCCATGACCAGTCGCGGAGCACGAGGTAAATGGGCAGGGCGGTCAGGCAAAGTTGCCAAAGAATGCCCGTTGCAACGTTGCCGATATCACGCCAGGCGCGGGTGTTCGGCTTGAAGGAGGGATCCTCCAGCATGACTTTTTTTTGAATGGGTTCCCAGAATCCCCAGGGACGGACATTGCGATAAAATTCCATCAGCAAGGCTTCATCTTCCGGCGGCCACAAGAAAGTGCCAGCCAGGCATCCGGCCACAGAAAAGGCCAGTATGAAAGGGAAAAGGTACAGGGTATTGGAGATGGGATGACCCAGCAGGAATTGAGCGGCAGGGGGCGCAAGGATGGCGGCGCTGATTCCAGCGATCATTCCCCAAAAATATCCCTGTCCATTAAAACGCCACCAGTACCATTTCAAAATATTGGCCATCACATAGCCTCCATACAGGCCCCCCACGAGCCACATCATGACCTCGCCAATGCTGGTGGCCACCAGGCCGCAGAGGATGCCAATCGCCAGGAATAACATGGAGGCAAGCCTGCAAAGGAACACCTCCCGTTTGCCGGTGAGGCTGCGGTTCACGAATCGTTTGTAGAGGTCATTCACCAGGTAGGCTGGGGCGGCATTCAGGGTGGCGGCAAAATTGGACATGAAAGCCGCCATCAAGCCAGCCAGCAGAAAACCCAGCACTCCTGGGGGCACATGGGTACGGAGAACGATCGGCAGAATCTGCTCGAAATCCGGCCTGGCCATGGATCGAAGGTCTGGCATGCAAAAGGCCAGAGCCATGACGGTGATGCCGGCGATCATGAGGTACCGGGGGAAATACAACACCACATTCACCATCCCATTCATCAGGCAGGCTTCCCGGGGGTTGCGGGTGGCGAGAATTCGCTGCATGTCATAATTGGGAGCCGGGCCGGCCAGACTGGCGAGAATGCCCTTGAAAAACATAATTCCAAATAGAATCCCAAACAGGCTGTTGCCATCTGATTGGATGGCTGCATTGGCCTGGTCCAAGATTCCTTTCCAATCCAGGTTCAGATGCCAGCCAAACCATGGATTTGTCCAGCCCGGCGGAATGTGCTGGCGAATGAGGGTTGGCGAAACCTGGAGCATTGCTATGATGCCGATGGCCAGGGCGGTCAGGGTCAGGATGCCAAATTGCATGACTTCGGTGGCAACCACGCTGATCATTCCTCCCTTGATGGCATAAACAGAGGTCAGGCCCAGGATCAGGATTGCATAGATGTTTGCGTTGCTGAGCAGGCCGGAATTCTGGCTGGTAAAATGCCAGGGGAGCATGTCAGCGGCAAATTTGCCTATGCCTTGGAAGCCGTAAGCCAGCAACCCCGCCACATTGATGAGGGCAAAAAATACCACGCTGAGATGGGCCAGGGTTCCCCCGGTCCCGGTTCCAAACCGGGTCTGGATCCACTCCGCGCCAGTGAGAACATTCGAGCGCCTCAACCATGCGCTCAGAAACATCATCAGGAATATCTGGTTGAATGTGGGCCACAACCAGGGCAGCCAGAGACTTTTCAGCCCGTAGATGAACAGGATGTAAACAAGCCACATGGTGCCGCTGATATCGAACATCCCTGATGCATCCGAGATGCCCAGCATCCACCACGGAAGCGTTCGTCCTCCCAGAAAATACCCGTCCATATTCTTGGAACCATGCCTGGAGACCCAAAAGCCCACCAATACCACGGTCAGAAAGTATCCGGCAATGATGGTCAAATCCAAGGGGTGCAGGGTCATGGCTGTTCGATAGGTTGGAGTGGGTTGGCCTGTGTAGCCAGTCCAATTCCCGTCATGAGTTTTAGTGACAAGACCAAGATGAGAACCCGGAAAAACCAAGTGCTCCGGGAATGGGTCTCGAATGAATCAGTCGGGAATCTCGGGACGGGCCAGGGCTTTTTTCACGAAAACGCCGTACTCGGGGCTGGGGGTGTATTGCCAGTCCGAAATAAGATTGGGCTTTGCGGTGGTGTGCAAGTCCCACGCCGTCCAGGACCAGTGGTGGTCGTCCAGGGCGCTGAGGACATGCTTCAGCCAGTTATCAGATGGAATCACCCTGCTGGGGCCTGATTTGCCGCCAAATTCAGTGACAATCACGGGGATTTGGGCGCTGGCCCACTCCATTTTCGTGATCCAGGCATTTACGCTCTCCTTTTTGTTATCATAGCAATGGTTTGCATAAACCACCCCGTTGCCGCCGGGATCCGTCAACTGATAGCCATTCAAAATTCCTGAAAAATCGTAGGCCCACTGCAGGCCCCCAGCCACCACCAGGTTTTTTGCCCCGGCTCCACGCACCGTGTCGAGCAGCTTTTGCATCCCCACAGCCTGGTATCGAATGGGCGTTTCCTCCTCCCACCGCGTGTTGGGGGTGTCCGTCACCATCCCACCTCGCAACCATGTGTCCCAAGTGGCGTCATGCGGCTCGTTGTAAAGGTCGAAAAGAACCGCCGGATTATTGGCATAGATCGGAGCCATGCTTTGCCAAAAGGTTACGCTGTTGGAATCTGGCATGGAATGCTGTCCGATGTTCCGGCCCCATTGCCCGCAGTCGGACCAATGCAGGTCCAGAATAATGTAGCAGTTGTTGGTGGCGCAAAGGTCCACGATTTGAGCCACCAGGGAACGATAGGGGGCATAGTTACCATCCTGCTCGGGGCCATGGCCAAACCAGCGGTCCTGGGACAAGGGCAGGCGAATGATGTTGGCATGCCAATCATGAATTGCCGTTTGGACAGACTTTAAAACCCGACCCTGGCCATCGCTGGACCATTCCAAACTGGCAATATTGACCCCCCTCAAAAGAACGGGATTCCCCTTGCTGTTCACAATCTGTGTGCCCTCCACTTTCAAGGACAGAAGAGGGGCGGACTGCAATTTGAGACTGGCTGTTACCAGCGCCAGAATGTAAACCCATCGGTTTGGTTTCATGCAAATTTTAATATTACGGTTCTGAAATTGCCAAGGCAGCATCAATGGCATTGGACCATATGGCGTAACCACGCGCATTGGGATGAAGCAAATCTGGAAACATGGAACGGGGCAGGGTGCCATCCGGCTCCAAAAAGCGATTACCAATATCCAGGAATTCCACGTGGCCCGGAGCCCATTTTTCCAATTGCGCATTCACCGCTTTGACCTGCTCGCGAACAGGGTCCTTGGATTCCCCGCGCGGAAATAATCCAAAAAGCAGGATGCGGGCGCCTGGCAGCCGGGTTTGAATTTGTTGCACGAGGTTTTCAATACCCTCCACAATTTCGCCAGGGCTGTTGCGCGGGCGTCCGTTGTCCTCATTTCCAGTGTTGTTGGTTCCGATGAGAAGGATGACCTCGTGTGGATGGATGCCATCCAGCTCCCCGTTCTCCACCCGCCATAACACGTTCTGGATTCTGTCCCAGCCTATCCCAAAATTGGCGGCATGCCTGGGGGCGTAATCCTTGTCCCATAGGAGCCTGCCGCCGGTTCTCCATGCCCACCCGGCAGTGATGGAATCGCCGATGAAAAGGATGTCCACCCCGCCGCGCTTGGCTACGGCCACATTGGCATTGTGCTGCGCCATCCAATTGGTTGGGAAATCCCTGGGCGTGGGAACCAATGCGGAGTTAATGGCTGCCTTGGTGGAGCCGCAAAGAAAGGACGCTTGCAGCACCAACAAAGTGAAGACTGCCAGCATCCGTGGAAATGGCTCAATGGATTGTTCCCATCGGCAGGTGGGCATATTTGGCCACTGCTTGGGCCCTGGACCGCACGTGCAGCTTCTCATAAATCCTTCGTATGTAGGTGTTGACAGTTTGCACACTGATCTTGAGCTGTTCAGCTATTTCCTTGTATAGGTACCCCCGTGCCAGCAACTCCAACACCTCGCCTTCGCGTTGCGATAGTTCAACCTGCTCGCCCCCACTGGGATGGGATTCATTGCGGCGGAAGGATTGGACCACCTTGCGGGCAATCTGGCTGCTCATGGGCGACCCGCCGGCATGCACATCCCTCAACGCTTCAATGAGTTCGGCCCGCCGGGTTTGTTTGAGCAGGTAACCGCTCGCCCCCACCGCCAGCGCCTCAAAAATATGGTTCGCATCCCCGTAAACCGTCACCATGAGAAACTGCGTTTCCGGCAGGCGCGGTTTCAGGCGCCTGACACACTCAATGCCATTGATGCCCGGCAGGTTGATGTCAAATAGCACCACTGACGGCTTGATTTGGGGTAACTCAGCCACCGCAGTCTCGGCGTCAGTGTACTCCCCAACCACTTTGAAGCCTTCCGCGTCCCGGATCCACCCCGCAAGGATTTCCCGGGCCGGAATGTCATCCTCTACAATAGCCACTCCAATGCTCACAGTTTTTTTAGTTGTGCTCATAATCTAAGGCAAAATCGCCTCTCCGTCTTGTCACGTTAATTGATGACAAGACCATTCTGGACAAACCCCGAAGGCGATGGTTCAAAACCGTGGATTTGGCGGATTATTCCACATGGGGATGGACGGATTCACAGCCATCATGAAGGATGCACAATACCACCCGAGTGCCCTGCCCAGGGTTGCTGTGGATCTCGCAGGTCCCACCGTTTTTTACCATTCTTTGGCGAATATTTTTCAAACCATTCCCCCGTTCGGCGCGTCCGGAGCGGCTGTGGGTGTCGAAACCCCTGCCATTGTCCTGGATGGTCAATTGAAAGGCTTGCCCCATCAGCGCAAGATGAACTGATACTTCAGTGGCGCCGGCATGTTTGACCACGTTGTGGAGTGTTTCCTTGAAAGCCAGAAAGACGTTGTGGCGTGTTTCCGCAGAGATGGGCCAGAGCGGAAGCTGCAGCGGCATCTCCAAACGGCATCGAAGGCCCAATGGCACGAGATATTCCTGGGCAAAATGGCCCAGATAACTGGCCAGGCTGTCCAGGGTGTCGTGGTGGGGGTTCACTGCCCAGACAATTTCGTCCATGGACCGCGTCAGTTCCCTTGCCGTGTCAAAGATTCGTTCCAACTGGGCTGCCGCGGGGGATTGGAGGTCCATGTCCCCGTGCGCCGCCTGGCTCAGGAGTGAAATCCGGGTCAGGTTGGCTCCCAGATGGTCATGGATATCCTTGGCTATCCGGGTTCGCTCTTTTTCCAGCGCTTGCTGGCGCTCCGCAATCTCAAGTTTGCGGCGCATGCGTCTGCGGGAGACTATCCAGACGGTGCAGCCCAGAAGTGAGGCGCCAGACAGGATGGAGGCCAGATGAAACCACCACGTCTGCCAGAGGTGCGGGAGCGTCACAAAGGCCAGCCTGGCATCCTGGCTGTCCCAGCCACCATCATGATTGCGGGCTCTCACATGGAACACATAATCCCCGGGAGGAAGGAAATTATAATCGCAGACGCGCTTGGTGCCTCCATCCACCCAGGCCGAATCCCAGCCATCAAGCCGGTATTGAAACTGGATTTCCTCCGGCGCCACAAAGCTGAGGGCGGTGAACTGAAATTCCAGTCTGTTCCAGCCAGGCTCGATAAGCAAGGGGCCTCGGGAGCCAGGATCCCAAGTCAGGGGCTGGCCATCCACCAGGACGGATTCCAGCTTTACCGGTGCCGGCATGGATTTAAAACTGGCTTGGTCGGGATGAATCACCGCCAGTCCCTTTCCGGTGGTGAACCAGAGCCGCCCATCGGCTGTGCGGCAGGCTGCCGGTTGCATCCCGCCGGAACATCGTTCCGTCGTCATTCCTTCGCTCCGTCCGTATCCCAGTATTTCCAGCGGTTTTCCCAAATCAGCATTGGCAGCCAGGGATTTTAAAGTGATCCGAAAAATCCCAGCGGAGGAACCGACCCACAAATTGGTGAAATCATCTTCCTCAATGTTGCAAACAAACGGGCCGGGAGGCCAGTTGGCCAGGGAGTAATTATGAAAACGCCCGTTTTTAAGCCGGCTCATTCCTCCTCCGTAGGTGCCAATCCATAAGGTGCCTTCGGTATCCACATGCAGGCATTGTACAAAATCGCTGGATAAACCATCGGCTCGCGTAAAAACCCTCATTTCGCCGTTCTTGAGGCTGCCCAAACCACCCCCCATCATGCCAAACCAAATGGTCCCATCGGGTGTCTGCCCTATGGCCCGCACATCCGGCACCTGCAACCCTTCTTTTTGACTGAATTTTTCCACCTTTCCATCCAACCACCGCACCAGTCCGTCGGCAGTGCCTATCCACATGGCCCCGTCCCGCGCTTGGAATAGGGCCGCCATGGGGGTGTGGTTGGTTTCCAATCCACGGGGCGGAACAAAACGGGTCCCCTGGCTGATGAACATGCCATTCCCCCACGTCCCAGCCCAAACTTGGCCTTGCCGATCCACCGTCACGCACCAAACAAACACGTTGGCCAGTCCTGAACTCAAACCGTAATGGTTCCATCTTCCGTTGACGTATTGGTAAAGACCCGCTCCTTCGGTGGTGACCCATACCGAACCATCAGCCCCTGCGGCCGTGGACAATGGCACCCGTCCCTCAAAATGATCAGGCGGGACCACCATGCTGACCCGACCGCGCCGCACTGCTACCAAGCCCCCGTTCCCAGCCCCAACCCATAGTGTGCCTTCCTTGTCCTCCCAGATGCAACGAATCCAGTCATGAGGAAAACCTTCAGCCAATCCGAAATGGATCCTTCCGCCACTGGGATTTAAAATATTCAATCCGCTTTCCACTGAACCCATGGCCACGCTGCCGGAACGGGTTTCGCACATCGCAGTGACCGTGGTGGGGCATGGATTGGTCCCCAGATCAGCAACCCAACGTTTGTTTTTCCAGTGCCGCACCCGTCCATCACTGGCCACCCATAATCCCCCTTCACGACTGGCACATATGCCCGCCACATAGTACCCGCAAAATCCATTGGTGCCGCGGTCGGTCAAGGGTGTCAGTCGGTCATTCACCAACGGAGCCAGATACCCTCCGCTGGCCACCCAGATTTGACCGTCGCCATCCCGCACCATGGCGGCACTGCCCACGTGGTTGGGAAGCTCGCAGGTCAGCCCGTCCCGAACCCGCGTCAGAACACCATCCTCCTTCATTACCCACAAATCCCCGGACGCATCGGTTTGCATCGCGCATATCTTCCGGCTTTTTCCGGACTCGTGGTTTTGAACCACCTCAAACCGCCCGTGTTCATAGAGGGTCAAATCCCCCCGCTCATGACCAATCCAAAGTCGTCCCTGGTCGTCCTCATACAGGCTGGTGATGCGGTCGCTCGCCATCTCGGGCGTGTTCGCCGTGGTGAAAACCTTGAAGTGAACCCCGTCAAAACGGGCAAGCCCGGAATAGGTGGCCAGCCAAAGATACCCGTCCTTTGTTTGAACCACCGAGCACACGGTCGTATCCGGCAGTCCCTCATCTGGATTCCAAATCCGCAAAAAATAACCCCCTTGAGGATTTTCAAACTGGTTTGTCCCTGCCATTTGACCTTTTACGGGCCACGCCAGAATCCATCCCAAAACAATAGCCAACCTGCAGACTGTAACCCGCAGCATGGAAGACATCACCCAATTCTGGAGGTCTCCCCCTTTGCACGCAAGCCAAACAAGAATGCGGGCGCTGTCCGACACGGCCAATTCACGAAACGGTTTGGAAGCTTGGATGACGGGCATGGAGGCAACGGATGGCATAACGATGATGTTCG
>DAIDJC010000161.1 GCA_027451565.1 Limisphaerales bacterium
AGCACAATCTGTTAACCCACACATTCTTAATCACTTGCCTCTCTGGCTGAATTTTCCGTGCACCCTCCAAAATGCAACCGCACTTGAAATCTGCCCCAAATGGACTGGTCATCGCAGATTAAAGAAAGTCGGTTCTAACAGAAAGCCAGTCCCCAATCACCCGCCTACTGCGGTCAACCGTCTTTTTCATCCCCTTGCACGCTACCCGCACGTGTGCGACGTTGGTTTGTTATGCAGGCGATACTAAACGTAATTAGAACAACGGTTGACCCGAAAGACTTCCGGGCCAATTACAGGACAATAACGGTTCGTGATGGCGGCGAGTTTGAAACCACCGCAACCACGGAAATCATTGATGAAGATTATGACCCAAAAGCAGAAAAGCCGTTCATGATGCGAGTGGTTCTCTACTACCCACGCAGGACAACACGAAATACGATTCAACTTGCGATTCCGGCACGGCAGGACGGCAAAATGGTTGCAATCCAGCCGCCCGACTACGAACTGACGCAGGAGGATTTTGAGGCCGTCATGCGTAGTGAAATTATCAACGTTCCAGCCCGCCACTGATTGACGCCATGAACCAGCAAAAAATGTTTAGCGTGTACGGCGATACGCCAAAACCTCCGATGATTCCGAGCCGATATTTACGGGTCAAGGCAACGCAGCAAGTCGTCAGATGCACAGCGTTCGCCCCAGCGACAAGGCAATATGACGTTGAAACCGTGGACGGTGAAACCATGACCCTTGACCACACCCAAGTTCTAACCAATGTCACGGACGACGAGCAATTAAAGTTCATGGCAGCAAATCCCGAATCGAATTGAGGGGCTAACCATCCCACGAAAGACCCCCTTGGCGTGCGCCAGTTGACCGCCAAGGGGGTTTTCGCGTCCACGATGACCTGACTTCTTGAATACCTCAAAAACCCCATAAAAAGAAGGCTGTTGACAGTGTTTGTTATTATCTAAAAATTAGGGTGGCTGCTTTGTAGGGCAATTTCACCGGTGAAATGTCCTTGGCTGCGGATCAAAAGTCAACACAGGGGCAGCCTCATATCCTGCCTGATAATTCGGAAGGATGCTGTTTATGTGCCCAGGCCGGTCTGGCTAGGCGCGACGAGGGAGCATATCCCCCGCGGGTCTGCTACCGGGGAGCAGCAACGCCAGACCTGCTTGATACGCGATTGTTTTTGAATTGCTGAGTGGCAGGCATGTTTGATTTCAAATTGGGTTTGGGCTAGGCTGGCGGGATGCTGAAGCAAACCGAACCGCAAAGCGCAACGAAAATTCCCACCCTGCATTCCCCCATTCAAATTGGGGCCTGGCATCTGCCCAACCGTATTTTCATGGCTCCGCTGACCCGTTCACGGGCGGGTGAGAGCCGGGTGCCGAATGCGTTGATGGCGGAGTATTATGTGCAGAGGGCATCGGCTGGCTTGATTATTTCAGAGGCCACATCCGTCACCCCCATGGGTGTGGGCTACGCAGGGACACCCGGCATTTGGTCTGCGGAGCAGGTGGCCGGGTGGCGAGGAGTGACAGAAGCTGTACACCGGGCGGGCGGGCGCATGCTCCTGCAATTGTGGCACGTGGGCCGCATTTCCGATCCCATGTTTTTAAACGGCGCATTGCCGGTGGCGCCCAGCGCGATTGCGGCTGCGGGTCATGTGAGCCTGGTCCGACCGCTCAAACCTTTTGTGACACCTCGGGCCTTGGAAACCCGGGAAATTCCGGGGGTGGTGGAGGCCTACCGCAAAGGCGCCGAAAACGCGAAATTGGCTGGTTTTGACGGTGTGGAGATTCATGGCGCCAATGGTTACCTGCTGGACCAATTCCTCCAGGACAAGACGAACCATCGAACGGATGAATACGGAGGCTCGATAGAAAACCGTGCGCGCCTGATGCTGGAAGTTACCGATGCGGTTGTGTCGGTTTGGGGTGCGGACCGTGTGGGCATGCACCTGGCGCCGCGCGGCGATGCCCATGACATGGGAGATTCTGATCCGCTTGCCGTATTTGGCCATGTGGCACAGGAGTTGAAGCGCCGCAGGATTGCGTTCATTTGTGCCCGTGAATCATTGGGGGCAAACCGGATTGGCCCCAAGTTGAAGGAGATATTTGGCGGGACATACATTGCCAATGAAAAATTCACCCAAACCACGGGCAGCCAGACGCTGGCCGCCGGGGAAGCGGATGCCGTGGCTTTTGGGGTGCCATTCATTGCCAACCCAGACCTGCCGGAGCGTTTCAGACTGAATGCCCCGCTCAATTCACCGGACCCGGCCACGTTTTATGCGCCGGGGGCCAAGGGATATACCGACTATCCATTTTTAAACCGATAAATCAAAACCTGCCCTGTTCGTTTGTCGCGGGGGTGATGATTGTCCTGAAGGTGAGGTTTATCCTGGGCGCCTTGATTTTTTGCGATTTAGGCAGGCTATGCTGCCAGAATTGCTGGGTGGATCCTTTCATGACCAGCAAACTTCCATTTTCCAGCCAGATTGACAAGGGGACAGGAAGAGCCTTTGCGACATGGCGAAAACAGAATTTCCTTTCCGCGCCAAGACTGAGCGAGGCTATGGCGGAATTCTGACCCAGCATGGCTTCATCGTCACTATGCCAGCCCATGCCCTCGGCGCCATGATGGTAAAGATTGCAGAGGCAGGAGTTGTAGGAACATCCAGACCTGAACTCCACCAAAGCTTTGAGATGCAGCAATTCGGTGGTCCACGGAAGGGCGGTTTTGGCGGCGCCGGAGTAAATATAAGTGAATGCAGCGTCCCCAAACCAGGCCACCTTCCGGGCAGTTTGAATGATTTTGCCAAAGATGACGACCCGCTCGTGCTTCCATGGCACGGTTTCAATCAGGCGGTCAAAAGCTTGTTGCGCCTCGTATGGATTCAAGACAGGTCCGTGGTAGTGAACCTCGCCATCGAATGGCAAAAGGTTGCGCCCGGGATTTGTTTCAAACAATGACGAAGTCGTAGGAGGCAGAAGCGGAGAGGTCATGGTCCTGGTTTATGGCATTGCATACCTGACTCCTCAAACATGCCCTATGGACTGCCGGGATGGATGCTTGTTTTTGCTCACGCAGAAATATAACACGAAGCGGAGGCTGGTAAACCGGGAGACCCGGTATTTGGCCAATCATTCATGGTTTTTCTCAGAAAAAAACCGGTTATGACAGTAGTTTGTTTTCGAGGCGGGCGAGCTGGATGGATGGAATATAATACATTGTGATATAATGCTTTATCTATTTTAAAGCGGCCATTTATTTGACAATTGGGCCAAAAGCTGGTTTATTTTCACCCAAGCAGCCTAAATCTGGCGGGCAGCCGGATGCGGGAGACCCAACAATCCCCGGGTGGGGATGGGGCGAAGGATGCGTGGCAACACGGATCCAGGCCACTTTTCAGGCCCAGCCCGACAGCTAATCTCGTCGGCGTGGAAAGGGCGATCCTCTGAAGCCTAATTGCTTCATGTTTTCCCGAAGGTAGAAGCTTTTTATTTATGGATACCATTCGGATATTCAAAGAAGTGGTCATAGGCCGCGCGCGGAATTTGTCGGACCGGCGCATATTTCACAACATGTCATTGGTGGCGCTGCTGGCCTGGGTGGGGCTGGGGGCCGATGGGCTTTCATCGTCTTGCTATGGCCCGGAGGCAGCCTACCGGGAGTTGCTGGGTCATACGCATTTGAGCCTGTTTGTGGCGTTGGCCTCCATTTTGACGATCACGGTGATATGCGTGAGTTATTCGCAAATCATCGAGGAATTTCCAAGTGGCGGGGGTGGGTATCTGGTGGCGAGCAAACTCCTATCGCCCACGGTGGGGGTCATATCGGGCTGCGCCTTGATCGGGGACTACATATTGACGATTGCCATCAGCATTGCGAGCGGGGCGGATGCCACATTCAGCCTTTTGCCGGATGCATGGCAGCCCTGGAAACTGGATGCTTCGATAGGAGTGGTGGTGTTCCTGACGGTTTTGAATCTACGCGGCGTGAAGGAATCGGTCATATTATGGCTGCCGGTGTTTTTTGCTTTTGTGGCCAGCTATGTTTTTGGCATTTCCTACGCCTTGGTGGCACATTTTGGGGATTTGCCGGCCATGGGAAAGGGGTTGGCGAGCGATGTGCAGAGCGGGGCCGGTTCACTGGGGTGGCTGGGGTTGGTGGCTCTGGTGTTGCGGGCTTACAGCCTCGGGGCGGGCACATACACGGGCATTGAGGCGGTGAGCAATGGGTTGAACGCCTTGCGGGAACCGAGGGTGCAGACCGGCAAAAGGACCATGGTTTACATGGGAGTGTCCCTGGGGTTTGTGGTGGGGGGACTATTGCTAGCCTACCTTCTCTACGACGTCCAGCCGGTGCCGGGACTGACCTTGAATGCGGTCCTGTTCCAAAAAATGAGCGAAGGCTGGCCGCACGCCCTTTCGCGCGCCTTTGTGATTGTAGCCATGGCCTCCTCCGGCGCCCTGCTTTTTATTGCCGCCCAGACGGGATTTTTCGGCGGTCCCCGGGTGCTGTCAAACATGGCGGTGGACCGATGGATGCCGACGCGCTTTGCCACGCTGAGCGATCGTTTGGTGACACAGAACGGGGTTTTATTGATGGGATTGGCAGCGTTGGGGGTGATCTTGCTCACCCGCGCTGCCGTGGATGTTCTCGTGGTTTTGTACAGCATCAATGTATTTATCACATTCAGCCTTTCGCAACTGGGCATGGTGCGGCACTGGTGGCAGATCCGGCTGAAAACGCCGCGTTGGAAAAAGAAGATACTGGTGAATGGATTAGGGCTGATCCTAACCGGGGGCATTTTGGTTTCATTGTGTGTGGTGAAATTTTTTGAGGGTGGTTGGGCCACGCTGCTGGTGACGGGTCTGCTGGTGGGTGTGTCCTTCTGGGTGCGCCGACACTACAAAACCACACAGAAAAGACTTCATCGCCTCAACGAACTGGTGGCGGCAGCGCTGGCGGATGAAGCCGTGGCGGGCGTGGACAGCAACAAGCCCCCGGAGTGTGATCCCAATGCCCGGACGGCGGTGTTCCTGGTGAATGGATTCAACGGACTCGGCCTGCACACCTTGCTGGCAGTGGTGCGGATGTTTCCAAAGGTTTACTCCAATTTTGTTTTCGTGCAGGTGGGAGTGCTGGATGCGGGCAATTTCAAGGGCGCGGCGGAGGTGGATAATTTGCGGAAACACTCTCAAACCGCCGTGAATCAATACGTGCAATTCATGATGCGCCGGGGGTTTTACGCAGAGGGCTGCGTGGCCCTGGGCACGGACATCGTTGATGAAGCGGCGGTGAAATGCGGCGTGATTGTGGAGAAATTTCCCCAGGCACAGTTTTTTGCAGGCCAGTTGGTTTTCAAAGACGAGAGCCTGGTCACCCGCTGGCTGCACAACCACACGGTATTTGAACTGCAACGCCGGCTGTACCAGATCGGCCGCGCAATGCTGATCCTGCCCATTCAGGTTTGAAATCCAAATCCAGCAAGGCCACCGCACCGGACGGATTTTCGGCAGCCCCGGGAGATTCCCGGGCCTGGCTGGTTTTGATGGATTGGTGACTGCCGCAAGTGCCCGACTCGTCCAACTATTGAAAGCAGGTTAATTGGCAGGGTTTAGCTTACTCTCCAGTTCCTGCGCATCGGCGCGCACCCTGGCGTCAGCATTTGGCAGGAGAAGAGGCTGCAAGGTGCGGCGTGCGGCGTCTGGTTCGTTGTTGCGGACCTGCACCTGCGCCAGAGTGTAAATGTAGGCTGTATTTTCCGGCTCAAGCGCGATGGCGGCGTTTAACTGGTCTTCCGCCAGCCCGAGGTTCCGGCCTTGTACCATTTCGAAAAAACCAAGCAATTCATGAGCGGGGGCAAAGCTGGGCATAAGCTCGATTGATTTGTTTAACTCGCCTGAAATCTCACCTGCAAGATCGTCCTGGAGGGGCGTATAAATATCGCCGCCGTGGGAGGTGAGATGATACTGCTCCCGGGCATAAATATAATGCACCAGGAAACTGGTGGAGCCGCGCTGCAAAGCCTGCTGCAATTCGGCAACGGCCTCGCTTGAATTAGTGCATTGGGAGGCAAGCAAACCCAGACCTTCGTAGGGCAGCGGGCTGGCGGGCGCCAATTGCCGTGCATGGTTGAACCAAGCCAGCGCAGTGTCCTCGCGGCCGATGCGCAATTGTTCATCACCGAGGCGGAACAGGATTTCCACCGGGGTTACCGGCCAGGTTTTTACCGGCACGGCCGAGGACAGGTCTGCGGACAGTTTCAGGGTGATTGGCTCAATCTTTCCAGCTTTGGCATAACGCTCCAAAGCATTCTGCATAACCTGCAAGGAAACACCCAGGGCGTTGGTAAAAGCCTGTTCGGGCCACTGGCCCTGGCGCAGCAACCCCGTGTATTGAGCGAAACGGGCGCGTATTATGGGATTATCCCCGGCCATCAGGTAATGAGTGAGCAGCCAGGATTCCGCGTAAAAGACGCCCTGGCGGCTGGCTTCATTGTACTGGGGTGAATCGTAAGTGACGGCAAAGAGGTCATGAAGTGGCATCATTGGTTCGCTGGCCAGCGTCTCCAGGTGGTGTTCGATGGGCCGGGCGATCACCACATAACCCACCTGGGTTTGGAAAGTGGAGTAAATCTCCGCCATGCCTTCCTTCAACCAAATGGGCCATGCCTGGTCGTTGTGGCGAAAAAGGAGATGAGCGTATTCATGGAAAATCACGTCCATTCCCGGGTCATCCGGGCTGGGGAGCGAGAGCACAATGAGATTCTCGTCGCTGCCGCGGGTGAAGAACCCGGCGATGTTCCCGGGCTGGCCATTGTACAATGGAAGGAAAGGCTTCATCGTGTCATGGTCTGGAAAGGCGATGACAACCGTTGGCGGCGAGGCGATGGCATCCTTGCCGGCAAGGATGGAATAGGCACGGCAAAATTGCTCCAAACACCCGGCAAGCCTGTATGTATCCTGGACGCCGCCGCAGCTATAGATGTTGAAATGGGCGGTCTGCGTTTCGAACCAAGGCCATTTTTCGACTGGAACATTCCGGGTCTGCGCCTGCAACAGTCCAATGGCAGGCAACAGGGCCAGAAGGATGAAACAAGGGCGAAACATCACAGGAAAACTACTGGCTAGCCAGGAGCGTGACAAGCACGGCAAAGGCGGCAATTCCGAGCCGGTCCCGGGAGAACGAGGCATCCGGGCATAAAAAAACCGCCGCGAGGCAAAGCCTGGCGGCGGTTGGAAAAAGTTTGAACCCGCATCAGACCGGCTCGGCGCCCTCAAGAAATCCCTGAAGATGCCTGACGCGCGTGGGATGCCGCAATTTCCTCAGGGCCTTGGCTTCAATCTGCCGAATCCGTTCACGCGTGACGTTATACATCTTGCCAATTTCCTCCAAGGTGCGTTCGTAACCATCGAGGAGCCCAAAACGCATCTCAAGAATCTTGCGCTCCCGCTCCGTGAGGGTGGTGAGAACATCGCTCAATTTTTCCCTCAAGAGACTGTAGCTCGTGACATCGGAGGGATTCTCAGCCGATTTGTCCTCAATGAAATCACCCACGCTCACATCACCATCGTCGCCCACCGGGGCGTGGAGGGAGACAGGCTGTTGGGCCATTTTAAGGAGCGCATGAATGCGTGCAACGGGCATGTGCATTTCATCCGCCAATTCCTCCGGGGTGGGTTCGCGCCCC
>DAIDJC010000162.1 GCA_027451565.1 Limisphaerales bacterium
AGTGAATTGAAGCCTTATGTGGATCAAAGTGGATCCATCAACGGCGTCACACATTATGAGGATTGGGATTTGAGTTTTTCCCAGACCTTGAATTCCAGCTCAGACCCGGTGGCCCAAACATCGGCCCAGACCGACCAGCAAGCTTACGCCACCACCCTGAGCGCCGGCTACGCTTTCAATGATCATTGGGAGGGCAGTTTTCAACTGTCCCAGGACATTAATTTAGTTTCCGGTTTTCAAAATTCCTACACCTGGCAGACCACGGATGGTGCCACCTATAATTTCTCCCCCACCCTTAATGCCGGGTTTAGCGTGGGGGCTGGTTACACCGCCGTGTCCGGAAGCAGTGGCGTGCCGGGCCAGAGTAACCCAGATATTGTGAATGAGCTTTTTCAACTGACGGGCGGATGGCGGATCACCCCCAAAACCAGCATCCAGGCAAGTGTTGGTTTGAGCGACCAACAATACCTGGCAGCCGGTTACGGGGATTCCCTAAGTCCCATATTTGGATTGACCCTTCAATGGCAGCCGTTTAAGGACACGCAAGTCAGTCTTTCGGCCAATCGCACCACAGGGGCATCCGATTATTATGTGGAGGCCCAATCCATGGATACCACCACGGTGGGCCTGACACTCTCCCAGCAATTGCTGGTCAAATATAATTTGGTTTTGGGAGTGGACTATACGCGCGACGATTACACCAGCGCAATTTTGTCGCAGAATATATTCCCCGGCAATGTGCGAACGGACAATATGTATTCATTCAATGCCAGTTTTGGGAGGAGTTTTTTCAAGAACGGCTCATGGTCCATCACCTATTCCTATCAAAACATCGTGTCGAGCCTGGCCGGGTTCAGCCAGCATGGGAATCAAATAGGTTTCCAGATTGCCTGGTCCTATTGATTTGACTCCGGCAAAAAATTCGTGGACGGATCAGATCCCAGTGCGCATTGCCCCCGGGAGTGGCATGTTGCGTCGAAAGCCGATTGAAAGGCTGTTTCTTAACCCATTCGTATGGCAATACAGCAGGCGGCAGTGCGGGCAAGTGGCAGACGCCTCGTCCACCTCCCAACCCCGGTAACGTTTAATTTGAGTCAAGTCGCTGGGTCATTGATGGCAAGTTCATGATTGCGAACCCTGAGGGATTCGATAGAATGCCGGGAACATTTTGTAAAAAATTAGAAACAACATCAATTTATGTCTCAACATCCCAGCCTGCGAGCGGCGTCCACCTTGGGCGGCAAAAGAAACGTATTGAAACGGTTTGAGCGTACCGAACTGCTCAAAAAACGCGGCCAACGCAAGGACGGTGACCGCATCACCGGATTGCGGAAAACCAAACCCGAGGCCTAAACGGGTTTTCCGGGTGGCGGTGGATTTCCTGGCAGGACCATGAGGGTTTTTCAGGGAGGCCGCAGGCTTGGACACATGCAAGTTCGATTGCAGAAATTTCTGGCCGATGCCGGTTTGGCGTCCCGTCGCTCCGGGGAGAAGATCATCCTGGAGGGTCGGGTGACGGTGAATGGCCGCCCGGTTCTGGCGCTGGGATCCAAAGTGGATCCCATGCATGACAAGGTGAGCTTGGATGGCCGGCTGATCAAAGCCCAAAAGAAGATTTATGTGGCTTTGAACAAACCTGTTAAGTATGTGTGCTCGCATCGGGATGATCTGGGGCGACAATTGATTTATGACTTGTTGCCAAAAGAATGGCAACGTGTGAGCAGTGTGGGCAGGCTGGATTACAACAGCGAGGGATTGATTTTTCTGACGAATGATGGAGAATTCTCACTGCGCCTGACCCACCCACGGTATGGGGTTCGGAAGAAGTACCTGGCCACGGTGGAAGGCGAAGTAACGCCTGAGATGCTGCGGCAATTTGTGCGCGGCGTGCATGACCAGGGCGAAATGCTCCGGGCATTAAGCGCGCGAATCGTGACTGGGGGCCACGCGCGCAGCGTGGTGGAACTGGAGCTTGGCGAGGGAAAAAATCGTGAAGTGCGGCGCCTTTTTGAATCGCAGAACTTGGTGGTCAAACGGTTGCAAAGGATTCAAATTGGAAAAATCCGGCTCGGGGAATTAAAGCCTGGCAAGTGGCGGATGTTGACGGCGACGGAAATTAAAACGTTTAAAACGTTGAAAAACTTGGTAACGGACCTATGAAAATCAAAAAATATCTGGCAGTGAGCATGATGGCGGCCATGGGCGCAGTGGCCCAAGGCACAAACCCGATGCCTCCGGGCGGGACCCCTCCTTTGCCGGCTATACCAGCTCCTGCAGCTCCAGCGGCTCCAGCCGCCCCTGCGGGCGCTCCCGTCATGGAAGCTCCCGTGCCGCCTGCAGCCACCGAAAAGGCCCCGCCCAAAAAGAAAGCCTCAACCAAGCATCACAAAAAGATCATTCACAAGACTGCCAAGGTAACGGCCAAGTCCGCCTCGACTGAGAAGGAAACTCCGGCGGAGTCCAATATCAATCTGGTTGCGGGGACGGCAGATGTGGTGGCGAGTGATTTGAACGTGCGGGGTCAAGCTGGCCTTAAAGGTGAGGTGGTGGCCCATTTGCAAAAAGGGGATACCGTGACGGTTCTGAGCCAGATCAACCTGTCCAACCACAAAGCTGGGGAACCTTCGCAATGGGCCAAAATTTTGCTTCCCAGTGGGACCAAGGTCTGGGTGCGGTCCTCATTCATCAATTCAAGCGATAAAACAGTTGAACCCAAAAAACTGAATTTTCGAGCGGCCCCCAGCGAGGATTACAGCGTGTTGGGCGTGTTGGAACACGGCACGGTGGTGAACGTTGTGGAAACCAAGGGCGAATGGGACAAGATTGATGCGCCGTCCGGGGCCTTTGGTTTCGTGGCCGCCAATTACCTGCGCCAGGACAATACCAATGGGGTGGGAGCAAACCTCGTACTGGCTGGATCACCTGAAAACGGGATGACCGTTTCTCCCTCTGCTTCGGCATCCACACCTGTCCCGGCTCCAGAGCCAGTGGCGGCTCCCCCGGCAGGTTTTGCTCCTCCGCCTCCCCAGGAATCTTTAAACCCGTCCCCGGCGATCAGTGGAAATCTGCCGCCATCAAGCCCTCCCGCTGCACCGGAGGTGGTGCAAACCCAACTTGCGCCGTCTCCGCGGATTGTGACTCACGAAGGGTATGTTCGCGATTCTATCAGCCTGGTGGCGCCCACCTATTTCGAGCTGTATGACCCGACATCACAGCGCGCCATAGATTACCTGCATTCCACCACCACGAACCTTGATTTGTCCCGATACGATGGATTTCAAATCATCGTGACGGGCGAGGAGGGGTTGGATGCGCGGTGGAAGGACACCCCGGTTTTGTCTGTTCAAAAAATCTACGTGGTTTCGACCAACAAGCCGGTTGTGCCCGTGCTCAAGAGCCCCCGTGCCAGCACAATGCATTGACGGCCGGGCCATTTCCGGTCAAATCATGGCTGAATTATCAGCCCGCGTGGGCGCCTTGGCGCGACGCGGGGTGGTGCCCGGCCTGGCTTTCATCCGAGTGGGAGAGGATGCCGCCAGCAAGGTTTATGTGGGGCGCAAGGAAAAGGCCTGCGCGGAGCTGGGTTTGAGATCCGAGACCACGGTGCTTCCGCAGGACACCACCGAGCCGCAACTGTTGGGAATTCTGGACCGGCTGAATGCCAGGGAGGATATCCACGGCATCCTCGTTCAGGCTCCTTTGCCCCGGCACATGTCTGAGTCGCGGGTTTACAGCCATGTTCTCCCGAGCAAGGATGTGGATGGATTTCACCCGCAAAATGTGGGCAAATTGATGTTGGGGGATTCCACTGGTTTTCGCCCCTGCACACCTGCCGGGATCATGGAGTTGCTGGCGCGCACCGGCATCCGGACGGAAGGCGCGGAGGTGGTGGTGCTGGGTCGCGGGAATATCGTGGGCAAGCCCATGACGGCCATGCTTTGCCAGAAAGGCCGATGGGCCAACGCCACCGTCACCCTGTGTCACTCTGCCACGCGTGAAATTGCCGCGCATTGCCGGAGGGCGGATATTTTGGTGGCGGCGATGGGTGTGCCGCTTTTTGTGAAGGCCTCCATGGTCAAGCCCGGGGCTGCGGTTCTGGACGTGGGAGTGAACCGGGTGCCGGATCCATCATCTTCCACGGGGACACGATTGGTTGGGGACGTGGATTTTCAAGCCGTGCAGGAAGTGGCTGGTTATTTGACGCCCAATCCTGGAGGGGTGGGACCCATGACCATTGCCATGCTTCTGCAAAACACCGTTCAAGCGGCGGAAAAGGCCGCAGAGCGAAAAGCGGCTGTCCCGGAGACGCCGCTGCCAAGTTGAGCGGATTTTCAAAAATGTTTCAAGACATCGGCCTGCAATTTGATTTAATGACTGGAAAATAGAAACAACGATTTATGAACCCGACTCGAATCCTTCCTGATTTGCAATGTTCCCTGGTATGCGAAGAAGTGCGCCAGGAGGCCAACGGCAACCTGTTCCTGATTGGCGTATTGAACTTTATCCGGGTGCCCCAGCTCCCCGTGATGGTGGGGCGGCTGTTTATTTTAAACCGTTGGACGGCGGGGATAGGCCAGTTTAGCGACAGCGTGAGGCTGATCGCCCCTGACCAGACCACGGTATTGAGCCAGACCTCGCTGAAATTTGAGTTGCGGGATCCCTCTCATGCTGCGACGGGTGTCATGTTGTTCACCAATCTAAAATTTGAGGCGGCCGGGACTTATTATGTGGAGGTGCTGGTGGATGACGTGATGAAGTTACGCTATCCACTGCCCGTGGTTCACACGCCCCCGCCCGCGCCGCCTGCGGCAGGATGAGGTCGCCGTTGAAGACCCGGGCGGTAATCCGGCAGGCGCCCGCCGCCAGGATTCCGCCAAGCCACACTTCATTCAGCGGCATTTTAACAGAGTCTGGGATGAAGGGGCCGTCTGGTGAAACCAAATGAGCTTCATGGGCAGGGTGGCTGAAATGCATTGGGCCTGGGAACCGTTCACTCCCCGTGGGGTTGCGGCATTCGCCCGGTCACGTCTGTCGTTTCTCTTGGCTGTGCAGGCCGTCGTGGCCATGGCCGCAGCCTTTCTGGTGGTCTGGGTTTTGGACCATGGATTTGCCCCCACAATCACCCAAGCCATCGAACAGTTACCCGATTCAGGAAGAATTTCAGATGGCAATTTGACACTCACTGATTCCAACCCCCGCATGCTTGCCTGGGGAAACTTCCTGGCCATTGACCTGGACCTCCATCATTCAGGCGATATCCGGTCGCCAGCTCAATTCCAATTCGAATTTGGGGGGGATTCCCTCCTCATGATATCCCTGTTCGGGGAACTGGAACTGGATTATCCGCCCGGCCAGTCCTTTTATTTCAACCGTGTAGATTTGGAGCCGAAATGGGCGGCTTGGAAGCCGGACCTGCTCGGTATGACAGGGGTGGGTGTGTTTTTGGCATTAATGCTGACTTGGACTCTTTTAGCCACCTTGTACATGTGGCCAGTCTGGTTGGCTGGTTTTTTTTTAAACCGGGATTTGAGCCTGATACAGAGCTGGAAATTGGCCGGGGCAACCCTCATGCCCGGAGCCATGATCATGGGACTTTCCATCTGGTTTTACGGGGAGGGAGTCTTCGATCTGGTTCGCCTGTTTTTCGGGTTTGCCATGCATCTGCTGGTGGGATGGATTTATGTCTTGATAAGCCCGGTTTTTTTGCCAGGGGCCAAATCTGAAATGGCGGAGAATCCCTTTGCCCGAAAGGGCTGAGGGCGGCGTGTCTTTCCTGTGCGCATGAGCGGAAAATTGACACTCATTCATTCAGAACGTAGGCTGACCACCCATGTTGAACCTGCCTTTTGAACTGCTGCTGGCCTTTCGCTACCTGCGGCCCAGGCGCACGTTTGTCTCCATTGTCACCCTGATTTCAGTGGTGGGGGTGTCATTGGGAGTGGCGGTATTGATTGTGGTAATCAGTGTCATGAGCGGTTTTGACCACGATCTGCGGGAGAAAATCTTGGGTTTCAGCCCGCACATCACCGTTGTGCAAGAAGATCCAACCACGCAAATGAGCACCACCATGGCCGATTACCCCTCAGTCATGCAAAAAGTTTCCCAGAATCCCAATGTGCTTTCCGCTTCGCCCTTCATTGCGGGACCGATTTTGCTGGAGACAGAGCCTGGCACAAACAACCCCGCCTTGCAGGATGCGCCCATGTTGCGTGGAATGGACCCGGAGGATGATGGGACGGTGAAAATGTTGAAGAATGGCTTGGAAGGAGATTTTGACCTGGGTGGACGAGGGATTCTCGTGGGGGTGGACTTCGCGGATCACATGAATTTAAAGGTGGGCGACCATGTCTCACTTTTTTCGGTGGTTGAAATCAAAAAAATCCAGGCTGCGCTCAAATCCAAATCCGATTACGCCGCATTGCCTGATGATTATGAAGTTCGAGGCATTTTCAACACGGGGTATTACGATTATGATTCACGCGTGGTGATCACATCCCTGGACAATGCCCAGGACTTGTTTGATTTAAATGACGTGGTGCATGGTTTGTTTTTGACGCTGAGAGATCCTTACGCCGCATCCCTGGTTGCCGGGCAGTTGGAAAAGAAGCTGGGCGGCCTTTTTAATGTGAGCACATGGATGCAGGCAAACTCGTCCATGCTCACGGCGGTGGCGGTGGAAAAAAACGTGATGTTTTACCTGCTGTTTTTCATCGTGCTGGTGGCGGCGTTGTGCATATTAAGCGCGCAAATCACCTTTGTCATTCAAAAGACCCGCGAGATCGGGATGCTCAAGGCCCTGGGAGCGTCGTCATGGCAAATCTCGGGTATTTTTCTCGTTCAAAGCGCCTTGATAGGGGTCATTGGGGTGGCCTGTGGTTTGGGGTTGGGGTTGCTGGCGGTGACTTATCGGAATGGTTTCCTGCATTTTTTAAGGAGCGTGACCGGGCTGGAGATTTTTCCGGCCTCAGTTTATGGGTTCGGTGAATTGCCGGCCTTGGTGACGCCCTGGGACGTGGCCTTCATCTGCCTGGCCTCATTTTTCATCTGTTTATTGGGCGGGGTTTTGCCAGCCTGGCGGGCTGGCCGGCTCAAACCCGTTCAAGCTTTGCGCTATGAGTGATGTCCCATTATTATCCGTAGTTGGGGTGAGGAAAGCCTATGTCATGGGCCCCCGTTTGCTGCAAGTGCTAAGCGATGTGAGCCTGGATATATTCCGTGGGGATTTTGTGGCGTTGCGGGGAGCTTCGGGGACTGGTAAAAGCACGCTGCTGCATCTTATGGGCGGGCTGGATACGCCCGATGAAGGTGTTATCTGCCACAGGGGCAAGCCGTTGCACACCCACACGCCTGGCCAATTGGCCCGTTTCCGAAATCGTTGCATCGGTTTTGTCTTTCAGGCATATCACCTGCTGCCGGAGTTGACGGCTCTGGAAAATGTGTGTTTGCCGGCGCGGGTGGCCCGGATTGCCCACTCGGGAACCCTTCAGCGGGCACGCGAACTGCTTGACAGAGTGGGGCTTGGGAAGCGTGGAGACCATCGTCCCGCCGAATTATCGGGTGGGGAACAGCAGCGGGTGGCCATTGCCCGGGCTTTGGTGAACGACCCTGAGTTGGTTTTGGCTGATGAA
>DAIDJC010000163.1 GCA_027451565.1 Limisphaerales bacterium
GGGTGGCCAGGGCGCGGACTATTTCCAACCGCCGCTGGTCCCCGTAGCTCAAGCTTGTTGCGAGTTGATCCCTAAACCCACCAAGGTGAAAGAGGTCCAGGAGTTCATTGACCCGGGAGGTGATTTGTGATTCCTGCCTGAAAAAGGTGGCCCCCCGCCAAAGGGCATGCCGCACATCACCATGACGGTGGAGATGAAACACGGCCCGGACATTGTCAAACACGGTCATGGAATGAAAAAGTCGGATGTTTTGAAAAGTACGGGCGACGCCGCGTGCGGTGATTTGATGAGGGTAAAGCCCGGAAAGGGGCCGGTCTTCCATGGAAAGTTGGCCTGAAGAAGGCTTGTAAACGCCCGTAATGAGATTGAAGACGGTGGTTTTTCCGGCGCCATTTGGCCCGATCAAACCCACCAGGTCTCCATGATGGATGGTCAAATCCAAGTCTGACACCGCAGTCAATCCCCCAAACCGGATGGTGCAATGCTCTAATTTTAGAAGAGGGGTCATGCAATCAGAGAAGGGATGGTTTTTCTGGATGGCGCCGGAAGGAAAAGAGGCCTTGGGGCCGTGTGAGCATTAAAATGATCAGCAGTAGGGAATACAAGATCATGCGTGTATTCACGAGCCAGGCGAGCGGGCGCAGCGTGGCCACACCTGGCAGCCGCTCCACATCCGCCGCCATGCGAAGCCCCTCGGGCAGGAGGGTGAGCAGAATGGCAGCCAGAATGACGCCCGCGGTATTGCCCATGCCACCTAGGATGACCATGACCACATAAGTGATGGAGGTCATGAATCCGAACCCATTGGGGGTGAGGAATTGGGTGGAATGGGCATACAACCCTCCTGCCAGGCCGGCAAAAAAGGCGCCCACCACAAAGGCCGTGACCTTGTAGCGCGTGGGGCTGATGCCCATGGCGCTTGCGGCGATTTCATCATCGCGCACAGCAATGAATCCGCGTCCGTAGGTGGATTGAACCAGGCCGGCAACCACATAGACCGTGATGGCAGCCAAGGCAAAGCACCAAAACAGATTGGTGTACCCATGGATTACTGACAATCCACGGGCGCCACCCACTGCATCCATGTTCTGGAGGATGACGCGAATGATTTCACCAAAACCCAGGGTGACGATGGCGAGGTAATCTCCTCTGAGGCGCAATGTGGGGATTCCCACCAACAGGCCGGCAACGGCAGCCGCGAAACCTCCCGCCAACAGGGCGGCGGCAAATTCCAAACCGGCCAGGACTGGCCCGGATTCATTGTAATGGTTGGTGATGACAGCGGAGACGTAGGCCCCCACAGCCATGAACCCTGCGTGCCCGAGTGAAAACTGTCCGGTATGGCCATTGATAAGATTCAGGCTTACCGCCATGACAATGCTGATGCCAATGTTGCACACCACGAAAAGCGGATAAGGCGCCAAATGTCCGCCCCAGAAACAAGCCAAGGCTCCGAAAAACATGGTGCCCACCAACCAGGTTTTGGCATGCACGATATTCATACCTTATCGTTTTCCCTCTTTCCCAACAAACCCGACGGTCGCACCAATAAAATGATGATCAACACGGCAAAGGCAATGGCATCCTTGTAGGTGGAGGAAATGTAACCGGCAACCATGGTTTCGGTGATGCCAATGATCAAACCGCCCAGCGCGGCCCCCGGGAGGTTGCCGATGCCGCCCAGAACGGCGGCGACAAAGGCTTTCAAACCTGGCAGAATGCCCATGAGCGGGTCAATGGAGGGGTAATTAATGGCGAAAAGCACACCTGCTGCGGCAGCGAGCGCAGAGCCGAGGGCAAAGGTGAAAGCGATGACGCGATTGGTGTCCACCCCCATGAGGGCGGCTGCATCCGGGTTGCAGGCCACGGCGCGCATGGCCCGGCCCATCCGGGTATTGAGAACAATAAACCGCAATGCGAGGAGCATGAGGGTGGTGACAAGAATCACCACACACTGATTACTGTTCATGGTGAGGCCGGCGATTTTCCATTGCCCCCAGGCCGGCAACAAAAGAGGGAACCGCTTGGGTGCAGCTCCCAGCAGCCATTGTCCGCCATTTTCCAGGAAGAGCGAGACACCGATGGCCGTGATCAGCATGGTCAGCCGAGGTTGATTGCGGAGAGGACGATAGGCAAAGCGTTCGATCAGCAACCCAATTATGGCGCAAAACAGCATGGAAACAGCCAAAACAACCAGTGCACCGGACACTGAGGGCAAAGGCAAGGCACGCGCCAACCATGGGGCAACATAATACCCGGCGAAAGCGCCAAGCATGAATAAATCGCCATGCGCAAAATTGATGAAACGGAGGATGCCATAAACCATGGTGTAGCCCAAGGCCACCAGGGCCAGAATGGATCCCAATGCCAGTCCGTTTGTCAATTGTTGAAAAAATTCAATCACAACTCAGGCCAGATAAGGCAATGCCGGGCTGGGGCATGGCGAGCCGCCTTCTCGTAAGGACTTACTCCACGGATAACACCAAACGGGGCTGGCAAAATAATTTTCCATGGTTACGGGGCGATGGTTTTCACGTATTTAAAATGACCCCCGCTGATGGTGAGAATGACAGCCGGTTTGGAGGCATCCCGATGGCTATCCATGGTAATGGACCCGGTCACGCCGGGAAAATTTGTGGTTGCTGCCAAGGCATTGCGGAGTTTTGCACCCCCGGTGCCGCCGGCGCGTTTGATGGCATCGGCGAGGAGAAAAGCCGAATCATAACCCAGTGCGGCCATGGCATCCGGAACCTGGCCATAACGCTGGGTATAGGCTTTGACGAATGATTGGACCACCGGCGAACTGTCATCCGGTGAGAAATGAGTCGAAAAATAATCACCTTCCAGCGCCTGGCCTCCAATCGGGACCAGGGAAGAAGATTCCCAGCCATCCCCGCCAAACATGGGAACTGACAAACCCAATTGCCGCGCCTGCAGGGCAATCAACCCCACCTCGGTGTAATACCCCGGCACAAACACCCCATCAGGATTTGCTGCCTTGATCGAAGTCAATTGAGCGCTGAAATCCTTGTCCCCACCGCTGTAATTTTCATCGGCAACAATCTTTCCACCGGCGGAAACAAAACGTTCCTTGAAGAACCTGGCCAAGCCCAGACTGTAATCGCTCCGGACATCAGACAAAACCGCGACGGACTTGAGGTGAAGCGTGTTCAGGGCAAAATCTGCCATGACGGTTCCTTGAAATGGGTCAATGAAACACACCCGGAAAATGTAATCCCCCACCTGGGTCACCCTGGGATTGGTGGAAGCAGGGGAGACCATGGGCACCTTGAATTCCTGACAGATCGGGGCGGCTTCCAAGGATCGGGAGGAGGCCACTTCACCAAGAACTGCCACCACTGAATCGCTCGCTATAAGTTTGCGAACAGCCACGGCGGGTTGGCCAGCTTGGGACTGGTCATCCTCCGTGATCAACTCCACTGGTTTGCCCAGGACCCCGCCTGCGGCATTGATGGCATCCACGGCCAGTTGCGTTCCTTGGTGCGAAGACTGGCCAAACGTGGCCTCACTGCCGGTTAAAGAGGCGAACTCCCCGATTTTGATGGTTGGCGAGTCCTGGGAATTTGAAGAGGAGGAAGTGGACGGGCCGCAACCCGTGAGCAACACGGGAACTGCTGCCACGAACCAAACGACTGTCAAAAAAAAGTTGGATCTCATGATAGCTGGAACCTTTTCAAAAACCATCGGCACAAGCCTAAACATAAGCAGGCGGGATTCAAGCAGTGAAACCAAACCAGGAAATGAGGGCGATGGAAGGCGGCGTGACGCCAAGCAATTCGGATGAGGGCTTCGAAGGAGGGGACATTGATTCAAACATTAAATTAAAACACATGTTTGACACGTGTGGGATTATGGATTAGTCTGTGCCCCGACCTGGTTTTTAATGGAATGGAGGTGGGGAACCGGGGTGGATTAACCAAGAAAGACAGCAATATGAGTGAAGTCACATCAACCCAACCCATGAAGGTTGGAGAGGCCCCGAATGGAGGGACGGAACCAGCCGAAGCCCGTCCTCATTCCATTTTTTTCTGGATAATCGCTGGCGCCATCCTGGCGGTGGTCCTTTATATTGGTTTGGGATATTACCTGTACAACCTCACGCACGAGACGACGGATGACGCTTTCATAGCGGGTCATGTGGTGGCCATTGCGCCGAGGGTGGAGGGCCAGGTGATTGCGGTGCCCGTTTTGGACAATCAATGGGTGCATTCAAACGATGTGCTGGTGGAATTGGATCCTGCGACCTATGCCACCACGCTGGAGCAGCGCAAAGCATCCGCCGAGGCGGGCAGTTCCAATTACAAGGCGGCGCTGGCGGAATATGAACTGATGGAACAGAAGGTCAAGACAGCGGAAGCGCAGGCCCGCAGCTCTGAGGCGGATGTGGCTGCCGCCGATGCCACGGCCACCAAGGCGGATGCGGATTATGAGCGGGCTGTGACCCTGTACAAGGAGCACACCATATCATCGCAGGAATTTGACCAGGCAAGGGCGGGCAGGGACAAGGCCAAGGCGGATTTGAACTCTGCCCGGCAAAAGGCAGCTTCGGATTCTTCCAAGGTGGACGAGGCTGAAGCCCAAAAGGACGCGGCGTGGGCTGGGGCGGGGTCCATGCTTGCCCAATCAAAGCAATCAGGGACGCAGGTGGATTCAGCGCGGCTGGATTTATCCTACACACGGATACTGGCTCCCACCGATGGGTATGTGACCCGCAAGCAGGTTGAACCGGGGGATTATTTGCAGGCAGGCCAGCAAGTGATGTCGCTGGTTCCGCAAAATGTGTATGTGATAGCCAACTTCAAGGAATCCCAACTGCAAAAAATAAGGCCGGGAATGCCAGCGGAAGTCTCCATTGACGCCGTGGGAGGCCGTGAATTCCGGGCGCATGTGGACAGCATCCAGGCAGGCAGCGGGGCGCAGTTCAGCATGTTGCCTCCAGAAAATGCCACGGGAAATTTTGTGAAAGTGGTTCAGCGCGTGCCGGTCAAAATAATTTTTGACGAGCCATTGCCGGAAAACATGGTCATTGGACCCGGTTTATCCGTGGCGCCGGGTGTGCAGACGGGTTCCTTTTTCATGCCAGCCTGGCTGAGGGGCGTGGCCAGCGCCGCGCTGGCGTTGGTTGTGATGACTGGCATCCGGCTTGGCAGGGCGCGAAAAGCAAACTCCTGAAAAAGCAAACTCCTGAGAATGTCTTCAGTTGCCCAAAACGTCTGGCATCCCCGTCATAACCCATGGCTGATCACCCTGAGCGTCATGATGGCGGTTTTCATGGAGGTGCTGGACACTTCCATCGCCAACATTGCCTTGCCGCATATTGCGGGAAGCCTCTCGGCAACCACGGATGAATCCACCTGGGTGCTGACCAGTTACCTGGTTTCCAACGCGGTGATTTTGCCCATGACCGGCTGGTTGGGAAATCACTTTGGGCGCAAGCGATTGTTGATCAGTTGCATCATGGTCTTTACGGTGGCCTCGGCGCTGTGCGGGCTTGCATGGAACCTGCCCTCCTTGATCTTGGCGCGTATTTTACAAGGCGTGGGCGGCGGAGCCATGGTGCCTCTGGCCCAGTCCATCATGCTCGAGAGTTTCCCGCCCCAGAAACGCGGCCAGGCCATGGCTGTTTTTGCCATGGGCGTGGTGGTCGCGCCGGTTCTGGGCCCCACCGTGGGCGGATGGATCACCGATAATTACTCCTGGAGGTGGATTTTTTACATTAATCTGCCGTTTGGCATTGCGGCGGCCATGTTGTGCAGTTGGCTGGTGGAAGACCCGCCTTACATCAAGCGTGATCGTCATGCCCGGATGGATTTCGTGGGTTTGGGTCTGCTCATAATATGGCTTTCCACATTGCAAATCATTCTCGACAAAGGCCAGGAAGCAGACTGGTTTGATGCGCGCTGGATTTGCGTTTTCACCGCAGTGTCTGCGATCTCTTTTGTCTCCTTCATAGCGTGGGAATTCATAACCCGCACCCCCCTGGTGGATTTGCGGGTGTTCCGATACCGGAATTTTGCGGTGGGAGTGACATTGATGGGTTCCCTTGCGGCCATTCTCTATGGAACCACGGCCCAGTTGCCATTGTTTCTTCAAACGTTGATGGGGTATCCTGCGCTGCAGAGCGGATACGCCATGAGTCCGCGCGGCATCGCCGCCTTTTTCACCACCCTCATGGTGGGGCGCCTTGTGGGCAAGGTGCCGATGCGTTGGATGCTGGCGTTTGGGTTTGTGGCTTTGTCGTTCTCATCCTTCATGCTGTGCCGGTTGAACCTGCAAGTGAGTCAAATAGATGTCATCTGGCCCAGTGTGCTCAACGGGGTGGCCATCAGTTTCATTTTTGTGCCCCTCACGACCACCACCATGAGCCAACTGAGCCAACAACAAATTGGCAATGCCAGCGGCTTGTATAATTTGGTGCGCAATCTTGGCGGCAGCGTGGGCATTGCGTTTGTGACCACCTCCTTGGCCCGGGGCGCGCAGGTTCACCAGGATTTGCTCGTGTCCCACATGACACCCACAGACCCGGTTTTTGGCCAGCGCCTGGCAAGCCTCCAAAGCATTTACGCCATGCACCATGACTCAGTCACGGCCAAAGGCATGGCCTACGCCACCCTCTACAATAGTTTGGACCAGCAAGCTCATTTGTGGGCTTTTGTGGATGTTTTTGTATTGTTCGGGTTCTTGGCGCTGGCGGGGTTGCCGTTGATTCTTCTCTTTAAAAAGGTGAGCTCCGGCACAAGGCATTCTGCATCAGCACATTGATGCCATTTCACATTTTTGAAACAAAATCCATGGCTGAGCGTCTAAAGACTCAACGATGAAATTGAAAAAAACGAATTTATTGACATGGGTTTTGGGGTTGAGTTTGGTCCCTCTTGTCGAAGGATGCGTGACGCGCGAGGTGGTTTATCAACCTGCTCCGCCTCCCAATGCGGTGGTGGCCGGTGTGCCTGCGGCACCCGCGCCGGAAGAGCAAGTGATTCCCGCAGCACCAGGCCCCACGGATGTGTGGGTTTGGCTGCCAGGTGAATGGGTTTGGCATGGCGGCTGGGTCTGGCGTCCAGGACGCTGGGCGGCTCGTCCCTATGCTGGAGCCATCTGGGTGAATGGCTGCTGGGGTTGGCGAGGCCATCACCGGGTCTGGATTGTGGCCCACTGGCGCTAGCTTCAGGCTAAAAGACGCTTGAGGACCTCCATCACCAGGCGATTGGCCCGATCCTCCGTTCCAGCCTCGGCATAACATCTCAATTCCGGCGCATTCCCTGATGGCCGCAAATGGATGATCTCACCATTTTCAAAGGTCATGCGCAGGCCGTCCGTGCGATTGACGTGTTGGACTTGGCCGGACAAGCCGGTGAAAAATTCGTCCATGGCCTTGCGATCGTTTGCCTCGTTGCCCGAATTAAACCGCTGCAAAATCTCTGCGCTGCGGCTTATGGGGAATCGCTGAAGCCGGTCGCTGGCGGTAAAGCGCGGTGGCAGCCATTGAGACAGTTCGGATATTTTGACCGCGTTTTTTTTGGCCAGTAAAAGAACACCCAAGATTGGCAGCACGGCATCGCGGGTGGGAAGGGGCGCCA
>DAIDJC010000164.1 GCA_027451565.1 Limisphaerales bacterium
TGCCCTTGGGCGTGGTGATGGCCGACCGGATGCCCTCCCCTTCCCTCAAACGGTTCACATGATTGGTGACCTGACCATGTAAAAACCGGGCACGATCCGCTCCCACCAGGCAAATTCGGGTGCGAAAACTCATATCCATCATTCCTGCCGATTTCCTGGGCCAATCCTGTTCACCCTCTGGATTGCCATAATCCAAAACCACCTCACAGCCGTTGACACCGCCCAATCGCGCGCGGCGTTTTTGATGAAAAGACCTGATGAAAAGCGGGTTCATTTGGGCGTTGTCGAGCACCCCTGCATTTTGGTGCAGATTCCATTCAAGGCAAATCCAAACCATGGCCTGACCGGCCCTGAGCAACTCGATGAGCGAGTTTGGCAAAAAATCCGTTCCCCTGTCTGGCCGGCGACCTCCACTCTGGTTCTGGAAGGAAACCACCGGTTAAAACCGAAAAGCAAAATGGAAAGGGTCAAGATCAGGCAAGATGCTGGAGCCTCCAAGACCGGGGAATCGTGCGAGGAATCGGATTGCACAATCGCGGTGTTGCCCGCACATTAAGGACATGAATTTGGACGCTCTCTACTCCGAACTGACACTGAAAACCAAGGCCAAGCTGGTCATGGTGGTTTTGGACGGCCTGGGTGATATTGCCAACCGGGAACAAAACTACCTGACCCCGCTTGAAGCGGCCACCACCCCCAATTTGGATGCCATTGCCAAAGATTCCGCCCAAGGCAGGATGATCCCTGCCGCACCCGGAATCACCCCTGGCAGCGGGCCAGGCCACCTGGGGCTGTTTGGCTATGATCCACTCGAATTTCAGGTGGGGCGCGGGGTGATTGAGGCATTGGGTTTGGGAATGGATTTGCGGCCCGGAGATGTGTGCGCGCGTGCAAATTTTGCCACCTTGGATGCAAAAGGCATTGTCACAGATCGCCGGGCTGGCCGCATTCCCACCGAAACCTGCGAAAGGCTGGTGGGGTTGCTGGCCGCCAAAATCAAAAAAATTGGCGACACAGAAATCCTGATCCGGGCGGGCAAGGAGCACCGTTTTGTGGTGGTGTTCCGCGGAAAAGGCTTGGAGGGTCCACTGACCGACGCGGACCCCAACCGGGAGGGTTTTCCGGTGCCTGCGGTTCAGGCCCGCGACGAGAACAGTGCCGGCCAGAAGAAAATGGCTGGATTGATTGCCGACTTCTACAAGGCTGCGCTGCCGGTTCTGGCCGGGGAAAAGCCGGCAAACGGATTTCTCATGCGCGGCATTGCCCATCAGCCGCATATCCCCCTCTTTGAGGACCGCTACAAGCTCCGTCCGGCGTGCCTGGCGGTTTATCCCATGTACAAGGGGCTGGCACAGCTTGTGGGCATGAAAAAGTTGGAGGGCGCGCAAACCATCTCCGCGCAGTTTGAGCGCTATCTTGCGGAGCACGATCAATACGACTTTTTCTTCATTCATTACAAATACACGGACAAGGCCGGCGAGGACGGAAATTTTGCAGCCAAGAAAAAGGCGATTGAAGATTTTGACGCGGCCCTGCCCATTCTGCTTCGCAAAAAGCCGGATGTTTTGGTCGTGACCGGAGATCACTCCACGCCCTGCAGCCTGCGGGGCCACTCCTGGCATCCCCAGCCGGTGCTGCTGCACTCCAAGGCCAGCGGATCCGACAAATTGGAACGGTTCACGGAAACCGGGGCCAATCTTGGCTCGCTTGGGGTTTTTGAATCCCGTTTTTTAATGCGGTTGATGCAAGCCAACGCAATGATGTTTGACAAGTTTGGCGCATGATGAGACGGCCCCGGTTGGCCGGGGCTGTTGGTTTCCCGCCGCACATTGCCGCCCGTTGCCGCACACCATGAATCTGCCCAACAAGCTGACGCTTTCCCGCTTTGGTTTGACGGTGGTTTTTTTGTGGCTGATGTTCTGGCCGTCTGTGGTGCCATGGCGCTACACGCTGGCCCTGGGGTTTTTCTGCCTTGCCGGCATCACGGATTTTCTGGATGGCCGCATAGCCCGCTCCCGGAACCTCATCACCAGCTTTGGCATCCTCATGGATCCTCTGGCTGATAAAATCATGACCTGTTCGGCATTCATCGCCTTTGTGGAGAGCACCCACCAGCAGCCGGGGGCGCCTGTCAAACTGGGCGCCTGGATGGTGGTGGTGATTGTGGCGCGGGAACTGGCCATCACCGGTCTCCGGCTTTTGGCCGCCTCAAAAAACGTGATCCTGGCCGCGGAACGATACGGCAAACATAAGACCATTTCCCAAATCGTCGCCATCATAGCGCTGCTGGTGCTCCAAGCCCGGGGGGAATGGCCCCGCCAGATTCAGGATTTCCTTGCGCCTTGGGCCGGCGGCTTCACACAGGCCTGTCTTTGGCTGACGGTGGCCCTCACCTCCATCTCTGGAATTATTTATCTCTGGCGCAACCGTTCCCTTTACTTGGACGACCTTTGACCCGGCCCCGTCTCACCCCTCAAGCCATTCTACCGCCCGGGGAGCGCCAAGGTGTCGCCCTCCGAAGCGGGATGGTAGGTTCCAGGCCGGACACCTGCCATGGGATTGCGCCCATGGTGTTGGTGTACTGCAGCCACGATGGCCATGATCACCAGTGCCACCACCAGAATGGCCAGGGCAACAACCCCAGCCTTCCAGTTTAGCTTGGCTAAAACCAGCGTGAGGGTGTCCACCATGGTTTTCGGCTGGGGCGTCAGGGGCGGCGGACCGCTGAAATCCTGCGTCCCCTTCAATTCCGCTTCCAGCAATGGGAGTATTTGCGCCAGGTCCAGTTTTAAAAAACTGGCATAACTTTTGACCGATCCGCGGATGTAAATAGGCGCGGAAAACACCTCCAACCTGCCCTCTTCGAGCGCCCGCAAATGGTCCGTGCGGATTTTGGTGACATCAGCCACCTGTTGGATTGTCAGATGTTTTGACTCGCGTCCGTTCCTAAGCAGTTCTGCTACCGTTGCCATTTCAATCATTAAGCGGGTTGCCCGCCCAATTTGCAATCTTGTAAACGCCGGTCCAGACCAATTCGCGTTGAATGAAATTAAAAGACACCGGGACGGTTGGCGGAGGGGCGGCAGGTCAGACCGCCTGTTGATTGCCGCCATCGGCTCCCCCGCCATCCAGGTCAATCAGGATTTCCCGGGGCTCGGCGCCATTGCTGGGGCCAACGATGCCCCGCCCCTCCAGTTCATCCATGATGCGGGCGGCGCGACCATAACCCAGCCGAAGGCGCCTTTGCAGCAGCGAGACGCTTGCCTTTTGCTCGCTTCGAATCACCTCGATGCACTGCTGGATCACCTCCTCATCCTCGTCAATTCCGCTCTCCACCTCCGAGCCAGGCACCGGTTTGGATAGCTGCTTGTGAATTTCCGGGTCGTAGCTTGGCTTGGCTTGGCGGGCAATGAATTCCACAACCTGTTCCAACTCCTGGTCGGTGATCAACGCGCCCTGGGCCCGCTTCAAATTGGCCGATCCCGGGGGCAGATAGAGCATGTCTCCCTTGCCCAGCAATTTGTCAGCTCCCATCGCATCCAAAATGGTCCGCGAATCCACGCGGCTGGCAACCTGAAAGGCAATCCGCGCCGGGATGTTGGCCTTGATCACTCCCGTAATCACATCCACGCTGGGCCTTTGGGTGGCCACGATGCAGTGGATTCCCGCCGCACGCGCCATTTGGGTGATCCGCGCTATCGCCATCTCCACCTCCGCAGGCGCCACCAGCATCAGGTCCGCAAGCTCGTCTATGATCACCACCACGTAGGAAAGTTTCTCGGGAATGATGATGTCATCCTCGCGGGGCACCACGATTTGGTCATCCACTTCCACCGCGAATCCATCCGCGCCCGGCTCGACTTTTTCCTTTTTGGAGGATAGCGGCAGTTCCGGCTCGGTCGAAGGTAGGGGCTTGTCCTTGGGCCGGTCATTGAATGAGCGGATATTGCGCACCCCCACCCGGGCGAAAATCTGGTAGCGCTTTTCCATCTCATTCACCACCCAGCGCAAAGCCAGCAAGACTTTTTTGGGATCCGTCACCACCGGCACCACCAAGTGGGGCAGGGAATTGTATTGTTGCATCTCCACCACCTTTGGATCAATCATCACAAACCGCAGGTGATCCGGGGAAAACCGGTACAAAAGCGAGGCAATGATGGAATTGATGCACACGGATTTTCCTGATCCGGTGCTTCCGGCGATCAATAAATGGGGCATTTCCGCCAGGTCGGCAATGATGGGGTGGCCATAAACATCCTTCCCCAGGGCGATCGGGATCCGGGCCTTGGAATGACGCCATTCATCCGACTCAAAGAGGTCCCGCATGATCACCTTGGTCTTGATGGAATTGGGCACTTCCACGCCCACGGAGCTTTTGCCCGGCACTGGCGCCAATATATGAATCCGCTCCGCTTTCAGCGCCGCTGCCAGATTATTCCCCAGATTTTGAATCTTTTCCAGCTTCACCCCAGGTGCAGGGTGCAGTTCGTACCGCGTGATGGTGGGTCCCTTGGTGATGTCGCCCAGCGAAACTTCTATGCCAAACTGTGCCAGGGTCTGCTGCATCAGCCGGGCATTGGCCATGAGTTCCTCCTTCGACTCCGTTGGACGCGCTGTCAGGTCTGCGTGCTGGAGAAAATCCATGGGCGGAAGCTGATAGTTGCCGATCATCGGGGTGCTGGCCACCGTGATGGGTTTGGGCTTGCGCGGCTGGACTTTGGCGCGCGAGGGCACGGTCCCGTCATTGATGGACACCACCGGTTCCACTTTTGCCACCGCATCCGCCGGGCTGTCCTCACTGGATTTGCCATCAGCCCCCGTCTCCGCCGCCGGTTTGGCGGATGCAGGTTTCACCGGTTCCTTTTCGGGCGACACTTTGTCATCCTCCTCCGCCGGAACGGACCTGATGGGCGCAGAGGCGGCGCTGGCGCTGGCCATTTCCGCCGCTGAAATAATTTCCTCCGCCACCGGCGCTGAGGCAGGTTCGCGCAGGGCATTGGGATAGGTGGATTTCCTTATCTTGGGCCCGTCCAACTGGGGCACACTATGGTCGCGCACGGTGGGTTCGGGCACGGGCAGTCCGTCAGCCCCGAGGGGCGTGGCTGTCGCATTGGGAGTCTCCAGGGGTTTGGCTGCCGCAGACGGTTTCATCCGCCTGTTGCGCTCCATTTCCTCCTCCAATTTGCGCTTTTGTTTTTCCAGCTCCTGCGCCCGCTTTTCCAGGGCGCGCTCCGCAGCCGGCGCTTCTGGAACCGCGTCGCCTGACACGGGCCATTTTTGGAAAACCACCCGCAACCAGTCGCTCAGATGAAAATTGGTCAGAAACAAAAGGCTGATAAGGCCGAGTGTGGCATAAATAAAGGAGGCCCCCAAGGGGCTGAGCAAGGCAAACCCGAAATTCCGATCATGCGTCTGGCCGTAGGTCAGGTAACCCAGCCATCCTCCGGCAAAAGGCGCATGGATATTTCTGGCCAAACTGGACAGCCAGGAAAAACCGCGCGCCAAATGCAGCAATCCGCTCAGGGAAACCAGCAAAAGAAACATCCATAACACCGTCCAGCGCAGGTGTTCACGCAAATAGTGAAACACATCCAGCAAATAGGAAATCCCCATCAATCCCACCAGCCATGGCACCAGATACGCCGCCAGCCCCAGCGGGCAAAAGGTGGCATAGGCATAATAGGCACCGCCGATTCCAATCAAATTCTGAGCCTCCCGGTTCGGCGGAACACGGACCGCAGCCAGGTCGTAACGGTCAAAGGACAACTGGGCCACCAGCAACATCACGGCCATTGCCAGCAGCACCAGCCCGATGACTTCGTTCATTCCATTTTTTCCACCCGACCCGGACTTTTGCGCCATGCAAACAGGCTACCAACTCATGCGCGTGAGTTCAAAGTTGAATTTGACCCGCGCGTTTTTTCTGGCATCGGTTCACGGGATCAATCTCCCTGTTTTCCATCGGTCCCGTCTTTCAACCACACAATCATTTCCCCCTTGCCCCGGTTGGCCCAGGCAAAGTAGGGGATGGCCTTGAATGCCACCAGGCGGTTGGTTTGAGCGCCGCCACTGCCCACGCCCGGCATCAATGCCCGGCCTTTCAAGATTTCCACGCCGTTTAAAAGGTTGGGTTCAAATTGCGCATCCAGCGGCTGGTCTGCCGGCAAAACCAGTTCGCGCACCTTCACCCCGGGGTTGTCAGGCCATTCCGCGCAAAAAATGATGGGGCCGCGCTCCAGGGCCACCCGGTTTGCATCCGCACCAACCCGTGAATCCGCCTTCACCCTCTGGACGGGCATGGGCAAATCCAAATCCACCCGGTCCCCCGGTTGCCAGGTGCGGTCCAGCTCGGCGTAACCCTCATTCATTTTGATGGACACCTCCCGGTCATTCACTTTCAAAACCACCGGTGGCGGGGGATTTGTACCCACAAAATGGTAGAGGCCACCGGGTGTGACTTCGCCACGCGCCCAGCCCGGCACACGAACCCGCAGGGAAAAATCTCGCGCACCGTCAGGTTTCAATACTATTTGAACCTTTCCATCCCAAGGGTAACGCGTGGACTGGATGACTTCCAAATGGCTCTGGTCCGGCAGGACCATGGAAGCCGTGCCGGAAGCGAAAAGGTTCACGTAAACCCTGTCCCCCCGCTGGGCATAGAAATATCCGGGCAGGGAAGGCAAAAACCGGGTGATGTTGCCCGGGCAACAGGCACATCCAAACCAGGGGCTGCGCGCATAGTCCCCGGCGGATTCCAGCGGGTTGGGGTAAAAAAACTCGCGTCCTTCCAGGGAAACCCCTGCCAGCAGGCTGTTGTAAAGCGTGCGCTCCAGCACGTCCACGTACTTGGCTGACCCGTGGAGCAGAAACAAGCGTTCATTCCAGAAATCATTCGCCACGGATGCGCAGGTCTCATTATAGGCCGTCAGGTTGGGCAGTTCAAAATCCCGTCCAAAAGCCTCGCCTTCCGGACGGGCCCCGATGCCTCCGGTGATGTACAGCTTGCGTCCGACGCAGTTTTCCCAAATCCGGTCAATGGCGTGCAGATAGTCCTGGTCCCCGGTCAGGGCGGCCACATCCGCCATGCCGCTGTAGAGGTAGGTGGCGCGGACGGCATGCCCCACGGCCTTGGTTTGCTGCACCGGCGGGATGCGGGATTGATGGTAATCATCCCCGCCAGGATAGCTGCCCCTCACGTCCAAAAAATATTTGGCCAGGTCCAGGTACCGCCTCTCGCCCGTCACCCTGTAAAGCCTGGCAAGGCCCATCTCCACAATCTCGTGCCCGGGCCACACGTGAAGCTGATGGGTTCCCGGCCCAAAGGTTCGGCACAAAAGGTCCGCCTCCCGCGTGGCCACCACCAGAAGATTGGTCTTCCCCGTGGCTTGGTAATAGGCCGCCGCCGCCTCAAACAAATGCCCCGCATCATAAAGTTCATGGCTCAGGTTTTCTTCGTTCACCCATCGCCTCGGCCCGGCCCAGTTGTGGGGATGGCTTGGATCAATCGTGCGTGCCGTGTACAGGTACCCATCCGGTTCCTGCGCCGAGGCGATCAACGCGATCAGTTTGTCAAGGTACGCCTCCAGCTTGGCGTC